>NZ_JBHIPB010000006.1:0-131471 GCF_042195825.1 Bartonella sp. AP40SXNS | reverse complement strand
AAGAAGTTCGCTTTGAGCGTGCGCTGAACTCAAACGGTTGATCTGATCAAGCCCCTGTTCAATATCGCGCATGTTCAAAACATGACCTTGAAGCCCAGGAAAAGCACTCCATACAACATTATTATAACGAGATGCCGGTGAACCATTATAGTAAATCTCTGAGAGCTTGCCCTCAACGACAACAAATTTGAGCGTCTTGCTGTTTTTGATATCTTGATCAGGAATGTAAAAACGCGCCGTTACATAGCCTTGATCCAAATAAACTTTGGTTAACTGCTTGATTAAAAGCTGGATATCAAAAAGACCAATACATCTTCCAACATAAGGCTCTGTTACGGCTGATATAAAGCGTTTTTTGACATGATGCACTCCCTCAACAACAACAGCATGAATGGGAAAACATTGCTTCCCACCCAAAAGCATTTCTGGATTTTGCTCTGAAGGCGTCTTGATCCTTTTAGGCGTTAAAGACTGTAATTTCTCAATTCTTTCTAATTGCTGCTTTTCTGAATACCCACGAGAAAAATTATCTGTTGGGGAATGAAAAATAGCTGAGGAGCGCGCATAAACATTTACACCACTAAACAAGCCAAAGAAAACAACAATGGCACGAAAAATTCTCAAAAGAGAACTTTGGCGTAAAAATACAGAAAACAATACAGATTGCCCCCGCTTTGCACTATTCATGAAGCACTCTTTAAAAGAACTTCATGGAACCGCTAATAAACCCACTCAAAACAGCCACTGCCCTATAACGCTTTTAACAAAAGCACATGCCTCTGTTACCAAAGAAAAGTGATACCCAAAAACTGCTTTATTTTACAAAAAACGCTTTATTTGAATTGCTGAAGATCTCTCCCCCACATTTATATAAAAAGACCTCTAAACAAAACTGTTTAGCCCGTCAATGGTTAATACATCAATATCCCCAGTTTAATGCTACAATATATTTATCAATAATTAGAGATAAATTCACTCTCCAGCTCCTCTAAGCCACTCAACACGCATATAAACGAGACATCATGCGATCAAGAACATCCTGTCGTCAAAAACCATCATAGAAAACAATAAAGAAACCTCTTTTAAAACTTTCTACTCAAATAGGCAAAACTCTCTGTACAGCGCATTAAGCAACCGTTCTCCAAAGACAATGATCTGAGTGATCTGAACAGAAGAGTTTTGTCCAGTGCTGTCAGTGTTGTCAGTTCTTTTTAGAGCCTATATTATTTTTTTAAATGAGAGAAAATTAAAAACATTATATTTCAATAGGTTAGAGTTTTAACGATACAACCTATATCGACAATACAATCTTAAATACAATCAATAATATATTATTTGTCAGTTTGTGTCAGTAAATTGAACTGACAAAATAGACTATTTTAGTGACTCATAAAACCTATCAAAATACTCATTATGATATCTTAAAAGCACATATCAAATTTGTCTTTTTTCCATAAAACGAACAGCAAATTTCACTAGTTTGCTGATCTTATCCCATGTCATGGGCTGTGGATAAGTACCTTTAAAAACCCTTTTGAAAAAATATCGGCTTTTTTAGCAGTTTTTTCCCATTTTTATCGTTATTTACTTTAAATGCATTTAATTGAATTCGTTTTAATTTTTTTGATGATTATTAATCATATCATAAGGCAAGGGATTTTTATTACAATATGATGCAATCTATTAAGTCTGATAATGAATACGTCACTTTACGCTCTCTCTTAGAATATTATCGTCAACGAGCAAAATCACCCCGTGAATTAGGAACCATGTTTGAAAACCTTGTCATGGCTCATTTGACAAACGACCCGCTTCAAAAGCAAGAATACGAAAAGATTCAGACTTATTTGGAATAGGCTAAGGAGCATGATGAAGATGGAACGGATATTGGGATTGATCTGGTCGCTACAATCCGTGATGATATCTGTGATGATAATCAGTCACTAAAAGACGCTGCTTAAATAACGCGTGGGCGCGGCGGGGGCACCCTCCTTTAAACATCTCATTTAAAAATTTAAATCTCTTTATAAAGGAATTGTGCTCATGCAAAAGAAGTTTGCACTCACAAATGAAACGCGTGTATTTGGTAAACATATTCTCTACCGTATTAAAGCATTAAAAGATTTTGCTGATATCAAAGAAGGTACCTTAGGCGGCTTTATTGAAAAGGAAGATAACCTCTCTCATGAGGGCAATTGCTGGGTCTATGATGAGGCTTGTGTCTATGGTCATGTAAGAGTGTATGAAAATGCAAAAATACGCCATTTTTCTCAGGTCTGTGGTCATGTCTATGGCAATGCCGAGGTCTGTAGCTCTGTTTATGGAAATGCCAAGGTCTGGGGTAAAGCCTATGGCAATGCAAAATTAAACAGTCAAAGTAAAGTAAGTGTCGTTCCCAAAAAATGTGAGGTTTATGAAAACGATAATATTATCAAGATTACAGATACAGATAAATAAATGACAGGCATGGACGGCGCCTTCTTTATGGTTATAAACGCATATAAAATGCATTGCTATAAACATATCATAAAAGAGAGAGTAAAATAAAAGAAATCCGTGCCAAATGATATGACGCGGTTTTCAAAATGAATCATCCATATAGAGTAATGAGTGCATATATACAAAACGTATCATATTGCAAGCGCTCTATTATCTTTATGAAAACTTATCAAAAGGAATGTAAATGTTCCATACGATTTTTACTCACTCATTTTAACAAGAGAGCCTATAAACGCTTGTTATGGCTATCAAACGTATCAAACAAATCAAAACGCTTGGTAGCTTTATCAAAACCCGCTTTTTACATTTACGAGCGTTGGTTTTCAAAACAATCTCTCATAAGACAATAAACAACCGATTTTATCAAACGCAAGGCTTTAAAAACTGTTATAAACATCAGTTTCAAACATTTAAACATGCATTTAGAAAAGCTTTCATAAGCGTATTTTCATTTTGCACTCAAATGTAACTTCTTTGCAAATTAATCGCTCTATATTTGGCTAGCAAAATTAAGTAAAATCCCATGCCTTATGATGTTAAAATATTTTTGAATTTTGCTTGCTTATCTTTGCCTCAATAGCAGCCCCCAATTTTGGGGTGAGTAAATCGCTAAGTTCATATTTGGCTCTGTGCTTTTAAACGGTAACTTTTAAAACGTTTTTTAGTACCATATCTAAGTAGATAGTATTCTACTGCTATGGCATTGTTCGTTTCCATTTTTTTGTGGAAACGAATACAGTTTCGTTTTTAAAAATTAGCATAGCTGTTGTGATGATACTATATTTATGCTTCTTACTTATCGTTTCTAAATTTTTAGAAAGCTTTTTTAAAAGCGATCTTTTCTTTAAATCCTTTTATGCAATCTTTAAAATTTTCGGTGTTATGATGATGCTGTTATAACAGCTCTCTATTTTACGCTTCTCAATTTTGAGAACTGTAATTTTATGTTTTTATCATGTGATTAACAATCCAATCATTAAAACAAGATATGATCTTTAAACGTGTGTTATCGATAATTCCAAACAATTAAATTTTAAAACAATGTGATTTGTGCTGTGATAAAAACGTGTCATAAAATTTATAAACTGTTATGAATGATATCTGCTTTTCATTTGAATGACACATGCGTTATAACATTTACATGATGATTTGCTTTTTATGGTCTATTCATACATGGCAATCTTATATAAAAAATAGTCAAATGAATCATGCATAAAAGTGTAGATTTTTAAGGGGATTCATATAAAATAATTACACTCAAACTATTGACTTTATTGTATTTTTTATTATTATATCTTATATGCTTGATAAGAGATGACCTTCGATCTCACCAACATTCGCACATAGCGTATGAAATCCACTAATCTTTTTAGAATTATCCTCTGTATAGCCATCAGGAGCCGTCAGATTTTGCGAAAGGTCAAAGGATAGCTCATTCGTCTGATCTTTTAGGAAGAGATATATATAATAAAATCCTTTCCTGCTTCAAGATCTTCGTCAAAAGTCATCCTTCCATGCCCTGGAATGCGGTAAAAGAGGTACCTACCCCCACATTCTCACCACCATGATAAAAGCGAAAACATGCCCCTTCATTGATCACAAGACCTTTTCTATTTTTCGGATCGGCTTCCAGAATTCTGTCAGGTTGATGAAAACGCACATCCTCTAAAAAATTAGTGGAAAGAGAACCTACATTACCTTGAAGTTCAGAAAGACTGTCACTGTTCCTCTGAGCCTTCTCTTGAACTTCTGTCAATGCACTCTTCGCTTCTTCCGCTAACACTTTTGCCTCAGAGGCGGCTGTATTCGCAGAATTTGTCGTTGCTGTCACCGTGTCTAATGAACTCCTGACCTCTCCAAGCCCTTGCTTCGTCGTATCAGCTTTTTCTTTTGCTTGCTCCGCAACACTCTTCGCTTCTTCCGCTGTTGTCTTCGCAGTCTCAGCTACTTCCTTGGCTTCTACAACCAAAGGTTCTACCTTATCCGCCTTAACCTGCGCTACTTCACAAATGATCAGATCAAATTCTGATAAACCGTATTTCTTTTAAGCATCCGAAATCACTTGGATTGATTGGTAAGTAGCAAACACCACAGTCATTGCATTTACTAATACTTTATTTTCTTTTTTCAAAGCTTTTAAGCATCAGTTGGTAGCTGATAGAGCGAGATCTGAGACATCGAGTTCGGCAGCAGCATCTTTGTTTTACGACACTTGCCAACTTATGTATCAGAATACACCACAAAGGAATGAAACGATACTTCTGTATAGCGTGTCCATTCTCTTATTGTTTGTGACATCAAAGCCAGAAAAGGCACGAAAAACAAAACACGCTCTCCAGTTTCGGCTATTTGTTGTGCTATCTTAAAGCTGGTAAAAATCTTCTCCGTTCCACATACCATAATAAGTTTGCCACGGTCTGCTTCTTTTAAACCCTCATAGACTTTCTCATACTTTTGGATTTGTTGAAAAGTTATCCCTAATTGGTGCCCTAATTGCTTTTACGACATTCCCAGCATTTTTCTTTAAAAGCGAATTTTTTGCCTATAGAAATGCCGTTAAAATGTAGCTTTTTCTTTTCACTCTTAAGCTCCCCCCGCTGGGTGCGAGCACCCTCGCATTAGTATTCCGAGAGCCTGAAAGTATTGAACACGAAACAGATCTTTTCTTTTAGTGCTCATAGCACCTAGATATAGAAAAATATCCCATAATTCCGAGACACCAACAGAGTAGGCCATTTTTATGATCAAACTTTAGGGCTTTCAGACTCTACTGATCGCTGCGTAGATGAGTAAAATCACTCTTTAAGTAATAAAGTAATTTCAGGAAATTGGCAATCAAAATTAAAGTAATCTCAAAGACTATAAGATTGGGCACTCTTCAAAAGAGGATAATGCGAAGGGCTGTCATCGTGGTTAGTCATCACCCCACACAATGCTTCTTTTCCAGAAAACGCAAAACGCGATATAAGAAAAAATGTTGTTTGCAAAATTTTCTCTTGCCTATACAAAGAGAAAATAAAAAATTTGGAGGGCTCCCATGATAAATGACATCTACTGTGTTGGATACAATTATGTTGAACATGTTCATGAACTAGGCAATATTGTTGAAGATGAACCCGTTATCTTTAGCAAGCCAAAAAGTTCACTCGTTTTAGGCAATGAAATTTATCTTCCTAACTTTTCTAAAGAAATCCATTTTGAAACTGAAATTGTGCTCAGAATCTCAAAGGACACTTTCATGGTCACAGAGAAAGAAGCAGAAGAATGCTATGATGCCGTAGCAATAGGTCTTGATATTACCGCAAGAGACTTGCAAACAAAACTGAAAGAAAAAAAGCTTCCTTGGCTTTTATCTAAAGGATTTAAAGGAGCGGCATACGTCTCTGACTTCATAAACAAAGAAAAAATAAACAACCCAATAACCTTTACAATGAAGTTAAATGGCGAAACGAGGCAAGTTGGCAATACGAAAAATATGATCTTTAGCTTTGAGAAAATAATATCATTTTTAAGTCACTACATTCAGCTAAGGCGTGGTGATATCATATACACAGGCACTCCACAGGGCGTAGGAAAACTCTCTAAATTTGACAGAATAGAATTGTATCTCGAAAATCAATTAATTTCAGAGCTAAAAGTAGAATGAGTCATCAAATACTAACCTTTTTCATTGTTTCATTTTTTTTAGTCATCTCACCGGGACCAAACATGGCCCTTATCATCGATAATGCAACGAGATTGGGGAAAAAGAACGCATTTATGAACGTTTTAGGGTTATGTACAGCAACATATGCGCATAGAGCATTTTCCATATTAGGGGTATCAGCACTCATTCTCAACAACAAAACGCTCTTTCTTTTAGTAAAACTCATGGGAAGCTGCTATTTATTATATATGGGCTTTAAATCGATTAAATCTGGAATACACAGCTTAAATTCAAAAGAAAAAATATCAACGAATGAAAAAAGCATTGTCGGTACAACAAAGCTTTTTACCAGCTATATGGATGGTTTTTTGACACAAATACTAAATCCCAAAGTATCAATATTTTACATAGCAGCCTTTCCAAAATTCTTAGCTTCTGGCGGTAGCATTAAAAAAGGCTTTGAACTTGTAACGATACATTCCTTCAACATCTTTACATGGTTTACTTTAATGACCATTTTTATATCATTCGCAAGCGCCACTTTAAAAAAGAAAAAAATAAAAGGATACATTAATATTGCGACAGGAACAGTTTTATCTCTATTTTCTTTTTTCATTTTCTTTGGATAATGTTATTTCGATAACAAATTGTAAAGTTAATAGAGCAATCTTTTCCTGATTCTGTCTCTCACTATGAATAGCTAAATCTCTAACAGAGCTTATACAATCCCCAGTTCTTTTTTTCTTTGTATAACTGAATTACGTTGCATTTCTTTATCATACTCTCAAGGACGCTTGTGTAAACAATGCGAGTCTCTCGTAACATTTTATAAAATGTTACCAATGTCTAAACAAAATCCTTATTCATCACTTTAAAAGAAAGAACTATGATATTGTTCTTTTCCTTTGTGAAACAAAAGTAATTCCTTCTCACTTATGATAGCATCATAAAAATAAAAAAATGATTTTAGAAATCATTTAAATTTTCCATTAAAAATTGTTCTTAAACTAAGATGAGAACTCTCGAGTGCTATTTGAGTAAAAATTAAAACTCTCACTATTATGAATAATAATAAATAATGTACTGATTACAAATAATAAGTTTCAAAAAATTATAAAAACTCCTGACAACTTTCTGAAATAATTTTAAAAGCTCCACGTCTTTTAATGAACAATTTATTTGTTATTAATAACAATAAAAAGTTCCCTATTCAGATATCCGTTACGTTATTTAAGAGGAAAACATTCTCTTTTTTCAAAACCATATTCCTAAAACATATTCTTGTCTTTATCCACACAAAATCATAAAAAACGTTTTTTTCCTTTACACCTCATTTATATCATGCTTCGATACAGAATAATGCATTTTTAGTGTAATTTAATCTCAAAATAATTAAAGGGAACCCCCAAAAAATGAGCTATAAACAAAATTTAAAAGATGGTCCTCAGATGAAACTACAACGTGGCCTAGATAACCGTCACGTACAACTTATAGCCCTCGGTGGAGCTATTGGAACAGGACTCTTCATGGGATCAGGAAAAACAATTAGTGTAGCAGGCCCTTCCATCGTACTCGTTTATGCTATTATTGGATGTGCCCTATACTTTGTCATGCGTGCTATGGGAGAATTATTGCTTTCTAATTCACAGTACCGGTCCCTTATTGATTTTTCAACCGATATGCTAGGACCGGGAATCGCTTTCTTTGTAGGCTGGAGCTATTGGTTGAGCTGGGTTGTAACTGGAGCTGCAGATATTATTGCCATCATCACTTATATGCACTTTTGGTGGCCAACGCTTAATCCATGGATTGCCGTTTTTTCTTGCATTGGTTTCTTTTTAATTTTTAATCTCTTTGCCGTAAAACTATTCGGTGAACTTGAATTTTGGTTTGGTCTTATCAAAGTCGTAGCAATTTTAGCATTAATTGTTGTTGGTTTTTATATGATCGCTACGAGCTTTACTTCTCCCAATGGTACTGTTGCTTCTCTCAATCACGTATGGAACGATGGAAATATCTTTCCGCGAGGAATGACAGGTTTTTTTGCTGGATTTCAAATTGCCATTTTTTCTTTTGTTGGTATAGAAATTGCAGGAACAACTGCAGCTGAAGTCAAAAATCCTAAAAAAGTTCTACCAAAAGCAATTAATGCAATACCAGTACGTATTGTACTCTTTTACATCTTCTCTCTCATCGTGATTATGTCAGTCACACCTTGGGATCAAATTGTTCCAGATAAAAGCCCCTTTGTTTCGATGTTTTGGCTTGCTGGTATTCCGATAGCTGCTGGTTTGGTAAACTTTGTCGTTCTCACCTCGGCTGCTTCTTCGGCAAATAGTGGTATTTTTTCTACTAGCCGTATGATATATGGGCTTGCAACACAAAAAGGTGCTCCTCCAATTTTAGGTAAGCTTTCCAAATATCATGTTCCAGCCAATGCTCTATTCTTTTCCTGCTTATGTATTTTAATAGGGTATACAATTGCCTCACTCTCTCCAAGCCTCATAAGTGCTTTCACAATTGTGACGAGCATCTCAGCTATTGCATTTTTATTCGTATGGTCTGTAATTTTGGTTAGCTATATTGTATATCGTCGCAATCACCCTCATTTGCATGCTGAATCCGTCTACAAAATGCCAGGAGGAATTATCGTGTGCGGGATAATTTTAGTTTTCTTTGCTTTCATGCTCTATTTGTTAACGTTAGAAGAAGACACCCTAACAGCTTTAAAATACGGTATATTCTGGTTTATTTGCTTAGGCATAACCTATTTTACATTTGTAAAGAAAAAAATAACTCAAGGTAACAAATAAAGTCTATACATAAAACATCTCAAAAAAGGGTAATTTTAGTTACCCTTTTTCTACTTAACCTCCTCCCCAAACATCAAAAAACGACGATTCCTACCAGCGCCGGTTTGTGAACAATCCAGCTTATTAAGAGGGAATGCTGCTGATCATTTATATGGTTCACCTACATAAGGCTCTATGGGCTAGCCCTGCCCTGAATACTCACCACACATTATAAAAATACTTAATGCGTAAAAATGTTATATGCTTTATATCACTACTCTACACAACAGTATTTTACTGCACAATAAGATAAGAAACGAGCTATTCTGTAAAAAATTCTCTATAAACTTCACTGACATTGTTTACTAATAAAACATGAGATTTATCTAAAACTTTTTCCCCTCCAAAAGTTTATATTCAATTTTTTATCAAAATTAAAAATATAGCTTTAAACAGAATATATCTTAATAGCTATCTGCAATAAAAAAAGATTCTATGAAAATATTTTTCTATTTGTAATAAATTTTAAATATAAATAATTAAAGGTAAATTTTTAAATATATTTTTTAATATTTAAAATAATAGTCTAACTATTTAAACTTATTTTATTTATATATAAAGTTTTATATTTAATAAATTTGCAATTTTATTTATATTTAATATATTTAGAAATCTAAATTAATAAATAATTTTAAATATAAAAGTTATTTATACAATATTTTACTATAAATAAATATATATAAATATAAATAATTATATAAATATAAATAATAATTATATGTAATATATTTTATATTATATATAAAATATATTACATATGTATAAAATATAAAAAATCAAAAAAATGTAATAAAATTTATCTTTTGTTTCTTATATATAAAATAATTATTCCATTAATTAATAATGTTTTTGCTTTATTCTCATATAGTCATAGAAAAAAATTCCTTTACTCCCTAGCTATATCATGTTTCGATAGAAGGGATTACCTTTTTTAGGGTAATTTTATCTTAAAATAACTAAAGGGAACCTCCCAAAAATGAATAAACAAAATTTAGAAAAAAAACCTAAGAAGAAATTGCAACGTGGACTACATAACCGACACATACAACTTATAGCCCTTGGTGGAGCGATTGGAACAGGTCTCTTCATGGGATCAGGAAAAACAATCAGTGTAGCAGGGCCTTCGATTCTACTCGTTTATGCAATTATTGGTTGTGCTCTATACTTTGTCATGCGTGCTATGGGAGAGTTATTGCTTTCTAATACACAATACCGATCTTTTATTGATTTCTCAACCGATCTTCTAGGGCCATGTGCCGGATTCTTTATCGGCTGGACATATTGGTTGTGTTGGATTGTCACTGGAACTGCTGAAATTATTGCTATTGTCACTTATACACACTTTTGGTGGCCTGAACTCAATCCGTGGATTCCTGTTATAATTGGTCTTATGTCCTTTTTAATTCTTAATCTCGTCGCAGTAAAACTATTTGGCGAACTTGAGTTTTGGTTTGGCTTTATCAAAATCGTAGCAATTCTAGTCCTAATCGTTGTAGGATTTTATATGATCTTTACCGGTTTTGTCTCTCCAAACGGTACGGTTGCTTCTCTTAGCCATATATGGAACGGTGGGAATATTTTTCCGCGAGGAATTACAGGCTTTTTTGCTGGATTTCAAATTGTTATTTTTGCTTTTGTTGGCATTGAACTCGCTGGAACAGCTGCTGCTGAAGTAAAAGAGCCTCAAAAAGCTTTACCACAGGCTGTTAATTCAATACCAATCCGCATTGTATTCTTTTATATATTCTCTCTTCTTGTGATTATGTCTGTGACGCCGTGGGATCAAATCAGTCCAGAAAAAAGCCCATTTGTAACAATGTATGCACTTATTGGTATTCCAACTGCTGCAGGTTTGATGAACTTTGTTGTCCTCACAGCAGCCGCATCTTCAGCAAATAGTGGAATTTTTTCTACCAGCCGTATGATATATGGGCTAGCAACACAAAAAGGTGCTCCTAAGTTTTTAGGAAAACTTTCTCGTAACCACGTTCCAGCCAATGCATTATTCTTTTCATGTTTATGCATCTTATTTGGTTATGCCGTTGTATCGTTATCTCAAACACTCATAGCTGCTTTTACAATTGTTACGACAATTGCCGCAACTTTGTTTATATTTGTATGGTCTATCATTTTGATCAGCTATATCGTCTATCGTCGCAATCGTCCTCTCCAACATACTGTCTCTCCTTATAAAATGCCAGGAGGTGTTGTTATGTGTTGGGCGCTTCTTATTTTCTTTGCATTCATTATTTATTTATTGTCATTAGAAGCTGACACTGCCATAGCTTTAAAATATACTCCAGCGTGGTTTATATTTTTAGGGATTGTATACTTTCTTTTTGGAAGAAAGAATTATGCAAAAAATTAAAAAATAAAGCTTATGTTGCCAAAAACATATAAAAAAGGGTAACTAAAGTTACCCTTTTTTTTGATATTTATCTATAAAATTATAAAAGCTATTGATCAAATATCTCTGTAGAAGCTTCAATTACGCTCTTTATCAACCAAAGCGTTAGATTTTATCCAAGGCATCATAGAACGAAGTTTTTTACCAACTTCTTCAATAGGATGATTATCATTTAAACGCCGCATACTTTTAAAATGAGCAGCACCAGCCTTATATTCTTGAATCCAATTCGATGTAAATTTACCCGTTTGAATATCTTTCAATATACGTTTCATTTCTGCTCTGGTTTTATCCGTAATCACACGTGGACCAGAGATATATTCACCCCATTCAGCTGTATTAGAGATCGAATAATTCATATTTGCAATGCCCCCTTCATACATGAGATCAACAATCAGTTTCACTTCATGTAAACACTCAAAATAAGCCATTTCTGGTGCATAACCTGCTTCCGTTAATGTTTCATAACCAGCTCGAATCAATTCAACAAGACCTCCACAGAGAACCGCTTGTTCACCAAAAAGATCAGTTTCGCACTCTTCTTTAAAAGTTGTTTCAATCACCCCAGCACGTCCACCACCAAGACCACATGCATAAGATAATGCTAAATTATGAGCATGCCCTGAAGCATCTTGCGCCACCGCTATTAAGCAAGGAACACCACAACCCCGTTGGTATTCATGACGAACTGTATGCCCTGGACCTTTAGGAGCAATCATCACAATATCAACGTTTTTTTTAGGTTCAATCAAGCCAAAATGAATGCTCAAACCATGCGCAAAAGCAATCGCTGCCCCATCGTGTAAATGATCATGAATATGTTCCTTATAAATATCAGCTTGCAATTCATCTGGCGTTGCCATCATGATGAGATCTGCCCATTTTGCTGCTTCAGCAACACTCACCACTTTAAAACCATCAGCCATGGCTTTTTTAACTGTTTCCGACCCTGGACGCAAAGCTATTTGCACATTTTGGACACCGGAATCTTTCAAATTTAAAGCATGCGCACGCCCTTGAGAACCATAACCAACAATGGCTACTTTTTTCCCTTTAATGAGATTAACATCCGCATCACGATCATAATAAACACGCATAAAAAAATTCCTTCTTTCTCTATTTAAACTGGATTTCAGATTACTTTTATTCAATAAGAAACATTATCTACAGTGCATCACACACTTATAAAGACAAAAAACACCGCTTATAAGAACACAGCAATTGAATAATTTTAAAGTTTACATATTGCATAGAAAAAACTGTAGTCCCCAAACATTCCTAAAACATATACGGATCCCCAAATAAACTTCAACTGCTATTCTACAAAAACAATAATTACACAAAATAAGATTTCTAAAGAAAATTTAGCTAATATTCTACTCTTTTATCGTGCAACAAAACGCTATATTCTAAAAATTAAGATACAACACACAATTTTTAACATGAACCAAATCAATATAGATAGCAAGAAAAATTACAAAATAACAAGTATTGTTTTAGTACAACCTTCAAAAGCATACACAGCAATATCTTTAGAATAATAGAGAAGACGCTTTTACTTGTTACATTCTTTAATAACCACGCCTCTCACGCAAAACAGAATGCCATTGTGTTATTCATTCATGCGCTTATTAAAAAATTCTTAATGCGCTCGAACTCTTTTCAATAGTCCTCTATAATAATCTAAGATTTATCGTACACGCCCCCTTTACTTTATAAAGTTACAAGTTGATATCATCATTCTATTTTCTCGCTCCCAATATTGCAATAGCTCATATTACATTGAGCCTATTCATAAAAAGCATTTTGTGACTTTAAATCTGTTCGATGAAATCATCCCCCTTGCGCGTCACAAGCAGAATTGCATGTGAATATGTCTTATGAACCATCGCATGGCAAAAGCTGCCGCAACATTAAACGAGCCCAAAAATGAAGACGATAACTTATATCTTTATGACGTAAAATGGTGATGCATAAGAGGTTTTACGTTACACTTTTCACAAGTAACACTGTGAAATAAGCTCAAACATATTAAAAGATATCTCTCAAACACCTTATGACGCTCAATAAATTTTGTGCACTGATCCATTTAAATTTCTTCGCCAATCCCTTATAAGAAAAATACTCTAAAAAACTATATTCCTTCGAAAAAATTATAGTAAGTAGATTTGGTAAAATTTCCTCATAATGGATGGTATATAAAAAAGCATTTCATACCCTAAAAAACACAAAAAATAGAAAGCTACTAATAAACAGAGGAAAATAGAATATTTTATAATGTATGCTAATAGTGCTATTTATCTCAACATATATAAAATTGTTTTTTTAGATAAATTGATAAAGCTTTATAAAAATTTTTTCCCAATTTTATAGAGAAACAAAGATTACGATAATAACCGGATAAAACGCTGAACAGTATCATGCATTCCATACTCTAATGCATCAGCAATAAGCCCATGGCCAATAGAAACCTCATCAAGCCAAGGAATACTTTTGACCAGAGCAGGAAGGTTCATAAGTGTCAGATCATGCCCAGCATTCATACCTAACTGCAACTCTTTAGCTCTTCTTGCTGCTAAAACAAGTTTATTGAGCTCTTGATCTTGTTTTGTTTTATCCTGAAATTCACCACCATAAGGTCCCGTGTAAAATTCCACACGATCAGCACCCATTGCTTTAGCAATATCAAGACCATCGACAGCAGGATTAGCAAAAAGGGATACACGAATCTTTCTTTTTTTTAAATTCTGAATAATAGGTGCTAAAAATTCTGCATCATGAGCAAAATTCCACCCATGATCAGACGTTGACTGATCTGGATCATCAGGAACAAGGGTAATCTGGTCCGCATAATTTTCAGCGATATCCAAAAATTGATCACTTGGATAACCTTCAATATTAAACTCAGCCGTAGGAAAATTGTTCTTTATTAAACAGTATATATCTGACAAATCCGCAAAACGAATATGCCTTTCATCAGGGCGTGGATGAACCGTCAAACCCGCTGCTCCAGCAGCAAGCGCTATATGCCCAATATTTGTTATACTTGGCCACGGAAGATTACGTCGATTACGCAAAACAGCAACAGCATTAAGATTAACCGAAAGTTTTACCGCCATGCCCATTTCCATTTTTTTATAGTGTGTAACAAGATAGAAAAAAGGCATTTTCTATCTGAAACTGGGATGATACACACATTTTCTCTATCGAACAATCGTTAAATGCTCTGCTGCGCGGGTAATTCCCGTATAAAGCCAGCGTGCATACATATCACGAAATGCAAAACTTTCATCAAACAAAACGACGTTATTCCATTGAGAACCTTGCGCCTTATGAACCGTTAATGCATACCCATAATCAAAATCATCATATCGCTTTTTTAATTGCCATGAAATTTCTTGATCAGGGTTTTCAAACGCTGCTTTTAAAAGTTTAATCTTTGCTACCCCACGCTCACTTTCTTCTGGTTTCACAAGAAGATTAATACTTGGTTTAACGGTCTCCTTCTGTGAAGTCATCACCTTCCATAAAGAGCCATTCAACAAACCTTTAATGGGATCATTTCGCAAACACACCAGCTTATCTCCCGCTTGCGGATAATCTGCTGTAAATCCCTTTAACACACGCAAACGCTGATTATAAAGGTGGCGTGTACGATTAACCCCTACCAAGACCTGATCAGCATCCAAAACCAATTGTTGATTGACCTCTTTACGTGTAACAACGCGCGCTTCTCCATAGTCACCATAAGCAATATCGCGTCCTTCGCGCACGTCCATAGCAAGACGTATAATCGGATTATCTCGCGCTTGCCGATGAATTTCTGAAAGAAGAAAATCTGGTTCTCCATTAGAAAAAAAGCCTCCACCAGATATAGGAGGCAATTGACCTGGATCACCAAGAACAAGAATTGGCGTCCGAAAGCTCATTAAATCACGTGCCAATTGTTCATCGACCATCGAGCATTCATCAACGATAATGAGTTTAGCTTGTGCAGCAGCACTTCTTCGATTTAACGTAAATGTTGGAGCAATAGACTTTTTTCCTGTTATTTCATCGGAAACTTCCTCTTCTCCACGCGGACAATAAATTAGCGAATGAATAGTACAAGCATTGCTTGCACCTTTAGAACGTAAAACCTGCGCCGCCTTCCCTGTAAAAGCAGCAAATTGAACAGAACCATCAACTGTCTCTGCAAAATAGCGTGCAAGCGTCGTCTTACCCGTCCCCGCATAGCCAAAAAGGCGAAAAAGAGGAGAACGCCCTTCCCTCAACCACGCGGCAACAGCCTTCAATGCATTATCCTGTTCCCGTGAAAACTGCATAGCTTACCAATATAAGTTTTGCATAAAAAAAGCAGTATTTTGAAAAAAACCGACTATCAAAAAAAACTTTTTTATTAAGAATTGCTGACACACACCCATCTAACAACTTTCGTAGCACAATTATCAATTATTTACCCATTATTTTTTCAAGATATTATAACAATTTAAATTTTATCTATACATCGATCTTCTTGGTAACAGCTTATACTTATCAAATAAAATATCATTTTTTACAACAGTAACACCAACAATGGAATATGCATATCTTAAATTTAAAATAACACCTAGTATACGCTTTTTATAACCAAAATTTAGAATGAGAAAAAGAGTATTGCCTTTGCAAAACCCTAGCTAGAAAAATGTCCTTAACAGGATAAAAATAATGTAATTTTATGAATACTATTTTACACAAAAAATCAGCTTTCTTGCACATAAAAATAAAGTATATCTACTATTCTGAAATAATAATTAAATATATCAAAAACCTTTTGGCAGAAATAAAAATAGCTCTCAACAAAACTACTTAATCCTATGATGATACACCTCTAAAGTTCCTATCTCCCTCTTATCATGATTTTAATAAATTTACTCTTCATGTTACAAATAAATTATATCTCAACGAATAAAGAGAGACATCACGCTTATATGAAGCACGCTTTATCTCGCACAAATATGGAGCTTTTTCTGTTTCAACAATAAAATATGGTTCGTAAGTATGGCCTTCTTGGTAGGCTATTATAGAAAACTGGGACACGGTTTCAGTCCAACGTAGCACTTCAGGTTCGTCCTCTAGAATATGAGAAAAGCGCAATTCTTCATCTATTGAGTCAAACTTTTTTGTCGCAATGTTTTAAAGTTTATAAAAACTAACTGATTAATGCTATTCTTATTGCTAGAAATAACAATGAAATCAAGGGGGATAATTTGTTAATAGGCTTGGCGTTATGCCAAAATATCAGCGGTAATATTGCTTTTTGTTTGTTTTAGAAATGAAATAATGAACTCAAATATTGATGAATGAAACAGGAGGTTTAAATTGAAAATATTAATTCCAGACGACTATCAAAAAGCCACCCTAACATTACAGTCTATTACAAAATTAATGAAATCACATGAAGTGCTGGTTATAAATAATTTAGCTAAAGAATGTGATTTAGAAGATAAGCTCAAAAAGATCGATATTTTGATCTTAATCAGAGAGCGAACTACAGTTGATAGAGATCTTCTCCTGAAACTGCCAAATTTAAAATTGATCTGCCAAACAGGCCCTATAGGTTCACATATTGATATAGAAGCTTGTAGAGATTTAGGAATTAAAATATTAGACGGTGGTGGAGACCCAACTTCTGCTGCTGAATTTGCATGGCTCTTAATTATGTCTGCGCGTAGGAAACTCTATAAATCTGTATCTGATATGAAAAAAGGACGATGGCAAACAACATTTGGCAACCAAATGAAAGGGGCTACTCTTGGAATATTCGGATTTGGGCGTATTGGTAAAATGGTTGCTCAATATGCTCAAGCTTTTGGCATGTCCATTTTGGTTTATGGGAGTGAGCGTTCAACGCAAGAAGCAAAAAATTTAGGTTATCATTTTACGCATTCAAAAGATGAATTTTTTACACGTCCTGACGTTATATCCGTCCATTTACGTTTAAGCGATAAAACCAGAGAAATCATAAAATTAGATGATCTATTGAGCATGAAAACTCATGCTATTTTTGTCAACACAGCGCGTTCAGCTTTGTTTGAAAAAGGGGCGATAGAAAAAATACTAAGTTTGGAAAATTCAACTTACTTTGCACTGGATGTTTATGACAGCGAACCAGTATATGAGAGCAAATTATTGCAATCAGATAGAGTTCTTTGCACACCGCATCTGGGCTATGTGACTGAAGAAAGCTTTGAGAATTATTTTGAAAAAGCTTGCCAAAATATAGCTTCTTTTATGAAGAGCACTTAATGCCGGCTGAGCCAATGTTTGTAAAATTTATCTTATATCGCTAGCGTATCAAGTTTGCATTACACATAATAGCGTATTTCCTTAAATTAAGCATATTCCTTAGTTTTCATATTCATACCAATCGTATTGACAGATTTTTTATGTAATCAGCATAAAATACCTAATTTATTGTTCCAAGCATTATTTAAAAAGGCTACTTCATTGGAATACACTTTAATTGGAGGGGGGCTGAGTGAGCAATAATAAAATTATAGAAAAAATTATTATAGATGGATTATATCGCTTGTTGCCACTATCGCTCAAGCATCAGCCTGCTTCTTTGTTCAAAGGATTGATCCTTTAGCTGAATTTTTTAAGAATGATTTCTCGCTTAGTGACTCTCAGATAGGTTTGCTGTCTTCAGCAGCGCAGTTCCTACCTATTATTGGGTTAATTGTATCTGGCGAATTACTAGACAAGTTTAACGAGCGCTATATTGTTGGAGTTGGCGCGGTCGGCGTTTCTGTCGCTCTTTTGTTGGGAGCAATTGCAGATAACTATATTTCCCTTTTGGTCTGTTTACTAATTGTAGAGGGATTTTATAGTTCTGCTCAACTCGGTGGCGCTAAATCTGTTTCTTTATGGTTTCCACAATCGCAACACGGATTTGCAATGGAAATAAGGCAAGCGGGGCTACCATTAGGTGGGGCATTAGCAGGGATAGTTCTTCCTACTAGTGCGTTTGTCTATGGCATACAAGGTGCGTTTTTAGTCGGTGCCATAGTTTCTTTTTTAGGGGGATGTATATTTATTATTTTTTATCACTCACCAGAAAAAATTGTCGCTATCGTTTCAGAAAGCAAAGAAAAAGTTTCGTTCTATGCAAATGTAAAGTCTCGTCTTGCGATGTTAACGGCACCGCATATGAAGAATATTATTTTTTCAGGCGTTTCACTTGTGATCGTTCAATATGTTTTAACCATTTTTATAACGATTTATTTTTATAGAATCTATCACCTGTCTTTAGCTAAAAGTGCTTATTTGTTTTTTGTTTCACAGGCTTCTGGTGCCTTAGGAAGAATTATTTTAGCAGCGTGGAGTGATCATTGTAGAAAAGGACGATTTTTTCCTGTCTTGTTTTGCATGATTGCAGTCGTTTTTGGATTTTTAATATTAATTTTGGGCATAAGTGGATCCATAATTTATTTAACTATTTTATCTGCTTGGTTAGGTTTTTTTGGATTAGGATGGTATGGCCCTTGGGTCGCCTATATTGTAGACTCTTCACCGAAAGAAAGCGTTGGCTTTTCTCTGGGTTTAGCAATGTCTGTAAATCAAATCGCAATTATTACTGCTCCACCATTATTTGGATTAATCCAAGATTTTACAGACACTTATTTACTAACATGGCTGATTTTAATTATTGTTTTTTCACTTTTCTTAATAAGAAAGTAGGGAAAGATAATTGGGGAGGAAATTATAATGATCAATGAAAATACTTTTGAGTTGAGCTAAAAAATAGCATTTTCGCTGTTACCCCATAGAATATTGGCAATTCTGATGAATCAAAAGGTATCTATTACCCCTAAACCATATTTAATCTTTGAAAATCTTCCAATTGATAGACAAATTAATACGTCACCTAATCCTTATAATTTAGATGCGTCTTGTAAAAGTGGCTATATTAGCGAAAATTTAATTATGATGTTTTCTTTATTGATTGGAGAGCCTTATGCAATTAAGTTTAAAGGCGAACATATAGTCAATAACCTAGTTCCTTTAGAGGATAATAAAAAAGATTATACAGGATTAGGATCTGAAGTTGAGTTAGATTTTCATATAGAAAATGCTGCACTAAAATTTATAACGGGTTTAAATTTATCTCCTAAAGGGATCCTTTTATCTGGTGTTCACAATGATGTTGATGGTCCGTTAACGAGAATATCTGATGCACGTCTCGCTCTAAAACTTTTAAGTGAGGAGGATTTGAGGAACTTAAGGGATAATTTATATATAATTAATGTTCCCTATAGATGGAGAAGAAATGGAGTAACCTCTACAAGTAAAGTGCCCCTCGTTCAAGGGGACGGTGAATTCCCAGATATCAGCGCTGTTTTTTATCCAGGCATGTTAGAGCCACAGTCAAAAAAAGCCAAGGAAGCTTCAGATCATTTTAAGGCTGTATCTTTTGGAATTGATGTACAACAGGGAAGATTATTATACATTGATAATAGAATGGCTCTACACTCTAGAGATAAATTTTTTGGATCATTTGATAGTTATGAAAATCCAATGCGATAGATTCAAAGAGTGTTTGGTCTGCAGATTTATGGAATCATAGATATGTAGAACAAATAAAAGAAAGAGTATTTAATTTTCAATGTTAATGTCCTGATAATGATATAATGGTGAGTATTATTCTGGTTTATATATATTGACGATACATCTCATATGTATAGATTTCTCCCACATAATCAGGTGATGTTACTAGCTAATTATAAGCTATGGTGGCCAATTGATTTTCTATGGCTGCATTCGCTTTTTGTTATTTTCGCCATTCCTTTCAAGCCTCTAGGGGGATTTTCCTATCAAGCCCTTGAAAGAGCTATTTGGAGTAGTTTCATAATGCAAAACCAAAACATAGTGACAAACTTTTCTATTGTTTTCACAAGTATAACGGTTTGCATGGTTGCACCCTTCAAGCATGGTGGCTTTTTTTCTTGCACGATGAAATCTTTCATATATGAGACAACATAATTAATTTATAACAGATAATTCAATGTATTATCTAAAAAATGCAACGATATAGCTATTAATGTGAACATATGAATTTAAAAAAAACAAACATCGCGTACAAATAAATTCAAACATAATTTGGCACACGACTTATAACATTTTTTAGATAAACAAATAATAATACACCCCATGTCTTTAAACACAGAGTGAAAATAATAAAATGAGTTCTAAGAATAATAGAAACTCTCCACAAAGAAGAGACAGAGATGAAGCCTCCAAAGACTTCATCATCACCATCCTTCACCATTTTGTTAACATATTCATTTTATACAAGAATCTTTCCCTCGGAAGAAATAGCATTTGCAATAGCTTCTTCGCTTGCTTCATCGGGTAATAACATCTCATTATGGGCACATCCCGATGGGATCATAGGAAAACAGTTTTCTAAATGATAAACACGACAATCAAAAAGAACAGGCTTATCGCAATCAATCATCTGCTGAATTTTATCATCAAGTTCATCGGGTTTTGAACAATGAATCCCTACCGCTCCATAAGCTTGTGCCAATTTCACAAAGTCAGGCATAGATTCCGTATAAGAATGAGAAAGACGATTACCATGCAGCAATTGCTGCCACTGGCGGACCATTCCCATATACTGATTATTTAAAATGAAAATTTTCACCGGTGTGTCATGCTGAATAGCTGTTGCAAGCTCTTGAATATTCATCTGAATGGAGGCATCACCAGAAATACATACAACAAGCGCATTAGGATGCGCTATTTGAACACCTATAGCAGCAGGTAAACCATACCCCATCGTTCCAAGACCACCAGAAGTCATCCAGTGTTTTGGTTCATCAAAATGATAATACTGCGCTGCCCACATCTGGTGTTGTCCAACATCTGTTGTAATATAAGGACAGGCATCTTTGGTCAGAGCATACAATCGTTCAAGAGCATATTGTGGCATGATAACATCTTTTTTTTCCGTATATGCCAATGAATTACGAGCTTTCCAACGGTTAATTTGCGTCCACCATATTTTACGACTTTCTTTATCGAACTTTGATTGATGCATATGCAAATTTTGCATTATATCTGCCAAAACATAAGCCACATCGCCAATAAGTGGAACTTCTGCTTTTACGATTTTATTGATGGAAGAAGGGTCAATATCAATATGAATAATACGCGCATGAGGTGCAAATGCATCAAGGCGCCCCGTGATACGATCATCAAATCGTGCTCCAACAGCTAACATGACATCACAATCATGCATGGCCATATTAGCCTCATAGGTTCCATGCATTCCAAGCATTCCAAGCCAATTTTTACCGGAAGCAGGATAAGCACCAAGTCCCATTAATGTTGAAGTAATCGGAAAATCCCCCAATTGAACCAAATTACGTAAAAGCTGTATAGCTTTCATCCCCGATGAAATAACACCACCACCAGAATAAATAATAGGGCGTTTTGCCTCAACTAAAAGAGAAACGGCAGATTCAATAGCCTTAGTATTCCCTTTCAACGATGGAAAAGAATGTAAAGACTCCTGAACTTGAGGTGCTCTATAAAATCCTGAAGCAAATTGAACATCCTTAGGAATATCAATCAAAACCGGCCCAGGACGACCTGATTGAGCAAGAAAAAAAGCTTCATGAATAATAGCCGCAAGATCATTGACATTTTTAACCAGCCAATTACGCTTCGTACAAGGCTTTGTAATTCCAACTGTATCAGCCTCTTGAAAAGCATTTGTTCCAATCACCGTTGTTGACACCTGCCCAGAAAAACAAATAAGAGGTATCGAATCCATAAGAGCATCTTGCAAAGGTGTAACAGCATTCGTTGCCCCTGGACCAGAAGTCACAAGCATAACCCCTATCTTCCCTGTGCTGCGTGCATAGCCTTCAGCCGCATGCCCTGCAGCTTGTTCATGACGCACCAAAATATGCTGGAGTGTATCTTGGTGATAAAGAACATCAAAAATAGGCAAAACAGCCCCACCAGGATAACCAAAAATATGTTCAACGCCTTGATCTATAAGAGCTTGAACCACTATTTCAGCGCCCGACATTATTTTTCCATCTGCACTCTCTTGCTTTCTTGGATCATTTCTCATTTTTCCCACTCACCTACTTTATAGGACAATAAAAAAAGCCCCTAACGGAGCCCATAAAAAAAGCCCCCAAAGGAGCCTATTACACAACACATACTGTATGATTACCCCCATTATTCCAACGTATAAAATATATAAAAAATTCCTTGTAGAAAGATTTTTAATTCCATTGATACCATTCGTCAATAAAAAATTATATTTTCTAAAAAATTTCTTTTTCACGAATTATCTTTTATCTTTCGATAAGTTTTTTTGCAAAGCTATAACTCTTTTATCAAAAAGTAAGCATCCATTCTTCATCAAATTGATTACGAAACCATGTCATTTGTCTTTTTGCATATCTCCTCGTTTGTATTTTTACCGCTTCAAGAGCATTCTCAAAGCTTCTATATCCATCCAAATAAGCCATAAATTCAGGTACACCAATAGCCTTCATTGCTGGTAATGAAGGGGAAAGTTTAAGTTTTTTCATAGCCACCACTTCTTCTAAAGCGCCTCTTTCAATCATAGAATCCAAGCGTTTATGAATACGTTCATAAAGCAGAGGACGTGGTGGCATGAGAAGAATTTTTTCGGTCAAATTCGGCGCAATGATAGGTGTTGTTTTTTGTTTCTGCCACCAACTGAGCGTCTTACCGGTTGCATCATAAACTTCCAAAGCACGGACAATACGCTGTCTATCGTGCGAAGAAATTTTTTCAGCAACATCAGCATCAATCTGTAACAACTGGCCATAAAGACTTTCAGGTCCTTCTTGATCAAGCAGCAGACGCCATTTCTGCCGCACAACATCTGGAACATGAGGAATTTCCGCAATCCCTTCCAAAAGAGCACGAAAATAAAGTCCTGTTCCGCCAACAAAAATAACTGATCTCAAAGAAAAAGTAGCCAATAGCTTCTCAACATCACACAACCATTGCCCTACTGAGTAATTCAACGTAGGACTCACATGACCATAAAGATAATGGGGAACAATCGCAGTATCAGCCTCTCTCGGCCGTGCTGTTAAAATATTTAAAACATCATAAACCTGCATTGAATCAGTATTAATAATGAGAGCATTTTTTTCTTTAGCCATTTGCAAGGCAAGTTCTGACTTCCCACTTGCCGTTGGCCCCGCTATTAATGTAACTGTTCTCTGTGTCATGAATAGCAATTTCTCCCAATCAATAACTTATTGCAACATGCAGACACCCCCAAAGCCACTGTATTTTCTCTCCATGATCATAGAGTAAATACTTCAAACAAAAATACGAACACAAATTCTCTTTAATACAAAGAAAATCCTATGAAACTTATAAAAAAGAAAAAATGGACTTAATAACAACACCAAAGGAATTTCCAAGCATTTTTTGCTATCATAATTCAATAACAAACCACAGCTATAATAATTCTGTCCGTTAATGCCATTAAAAACATACTCTTTGTCATCATTTATGAAAATAATACTAAGTTTAATCTATACAATCAAATAGCTTTATTTTTTCCTATAAAAATAGCATGCTACGCCGGTTTATAATCAGAGCCTTATAAAGCATCATATCAATACCATTTACTTGCGTATCACAAGCAGAGATAAAAATGGACTTAAGAAAGGTGTACCAATATCTCTTATGCAGCATTTCAAAGTCTAGGCTGTTACAATATTGATAACTGAAAAATACTATGATGGCACCAATTTATACTTTATATCCAGCATAAAGATATAATGATTTCCTATAGATTTTATATTGCACAGCCCATGCTCTCTATCGTGAAATGAGCTTGAGAAACATTGAACATCACATGCCTGACTTGCAAAAGACCCCATATACTAAAGCTGCTAAAAAACAAAAAATAATTTTTCAAACATCAATCCATTAAAATCGTTACGAACCGTAACTCTCCATCTGGACGCGCAACAATAAAGAGAGCATTTTTTCGTCCAGCTTCACGTAATTTATGAATACGTCTCTTAGCCTCATCAATTGTTGTGATAGAACTCTGATTGATATCAACTATCACTTCACCAACGCGAATACGCTTTTTATCCGCTGCACTATTTTGTGCAACAGCTGTCACCACTAGTCCTCGAAGTTTATCTGAAATTGAATAACGATGACGCAAATCCTCTGTCAGTTCAGATAACGTCATGCCCATAAATTGCATTGTCACGTTTTTCGACAGATCTTGATTTTTTTTATCATCAACTTCTTCTGTATCTTCATTTGGATCTGTTTCAATCAAACGTCCAAGCTTAACTTTTACTGTTTCTTCTTGCCCATTGCGTAAAACAGTAACGTCCACCACTTTTCCTTCTGAACTTTCTGCAACTAAACGCGGCAAATCACGTGCATGCTTAATTTTGGAATTACCAAAGGAAAGAATAATATCTCCAGTTTGTAACTGGCTATTATCTACATTATTTTCTTTCGTCTGTTCTATTTTACCAGCCACCAATGCTCCCACAGCATTGTCCAATTTTAAACTTTTTGCAATATCCTCTGTTACCGGCTGAATACGAATAGCCAACCAACCACGCCTTATTTCTCCAAAATCACGCAATTGATTAATAACAGAAAGAGCCATATCCGATGGAATAGCAAATCCAATACCGATAGATCCTCCCGAAGGTGAAACAATTGCTGTATTAATGCCAATGACTTCACCATTTCTATCAAATAACGGACCACCAGAATTGCCACGATTAATTGCTGCATCTGTTTGAATAAAATTATCATAGGGACCAGCATTAAGATCACGGTTACGTGCAGAAATAATGCCAACTGTTACACTTCCACCAAAACCATAAGGATTTCCAATAGCCATAACCCAATCACCAATACGTGCCTTTTCTGAATCACCAAAACGCACAGCTTTTAATTTTTTACTTCCTGCATCGACTTGAAGCAACGCCAAATCAGTTTTGCTATCCTTTCCAAGAAGCTTTGCCTTTAGTTTTGTACCATCCGTAAAATTAACTTCAATATCATCAGCATCAACGATAACATGATAATTTGTAACAATAATCCCTTTTTGCGCATCAATCACAAAACCAGACCCTAAAGAACGCACCTTTTGAAATTGACTATCTTTTTGACCATCTTTAGGTGTAAAGAAATCACTAAAATATTCCTCCAACAATGAATCTTTTGGGATAATGGGTACCGCAGTATTTTCATCCTGTTCTGTTCCTTCAACAGTCTGCGCCGTGGAAATATTCACAACTGTTTCCAAAAGCTCAGAAGCTAAATCAGGAATAGAAAGCAATGCCTTGCTTGTCTCGGCTCCCCAAGACAAACTCACTGATCCAGATAGAAACAAAGTCACACAAAAAACAACTCTTGTGATAAAAAACTTTAAAAACGTATTTTTACTCATGACACTTCTATCCATGACATGCCTTTAATCAAAGATGCAAAGAGCCCTACTAAATTTATCTACGTAAAACCAGCACGGCTCGATACTCTCTACCACTTTTACCATAAAAGAAAATGGTCACAGATCATTCTTTTCATGCAAAATCTCGTATCTGCAATCCATTATTTTATCTATTCTCTCCCGATTTTGGATCAGTTTTACTGAGGCCCGTATTCATTGTCGGTAAGAATGCTTTATTTGCCTGCGGCGGATTACGAAAATAGAAAAAGAAATCCTCATTTGGAGAAATCACCATCGGTGTTTTCTCTAAATTCTTGTATTGTTCCATCGCCAACCAAAAATCGTAAAAAGACGGATTAGCCTCCCTCGCATTCAATAAAAGACGAATACTTTCAGCTTGACCTTCACCACGGGTAATTTCAGCATCACGCTTCGCAGCTGCTACAATTTCTTCATATTCACGATTAGCTTCTGCCACAATACGATCTCGCTCCTGCTGACCACGAGCTCGGATATTTTCCGCAGCAGCTTCACGTTCAGCTGCCATTTGCCGATAGACATCTTCTGAAACAGCATCAGTCAAATCGGTTTTACGAATACGCACATCAACAATGGTAATACCCAACGAACCTGCATCTACAGAAAATTGCTTCTGTACTTCAGCCATCATCGCGCCTCGTTCATCCGATAAGGCTGCTTTAAATTCTCGCTTACCATAAACAGCACGCAAAGCGTCAATAAACCGTGGTGCAAGGTTTTCACGTGCCGCAATTTGTGGACGCCCAGAAGCAATGCGCTGTAAAAACAACTTAGGATCTGTAATACGGTAAATAAAGAACGCATCCACCTCATAATACGCACCACCACGAACCTGTACAGATTGTGTAGGAACATCGTAACGCAATAACCGATTATCAACAATGATCATCTTATCGATAAAGGGCGCCTTGAAATAGATTCCAGGATTAGATTCTACCTGAACAATTTGTCCAAAACGCTTAATTGCTACTTGTTGACGAGGATAGACGATAAAAACGGACATCCACAAAATCATCAAAAAAAACACTATAGCACTAAAAACAAACAAAAAGCGAGATTGCTGCATAATTAATCTCCTCCAGCAATACGAGAATCTAAGAGTAACGCAGGACGCGCTGATGTTGCCTTTACTTTTTCTGATGACTTGCTACGCAACAATTCATTCAAAGGTAAATAAGGCACCGCTGGAGAATTTGCCTGATCAAGAACCAGCTTATTTGGTGAAGAAAGAATCCGCCCCATCGTCTCCATATAGAGACGGTAGCGCGCAGCTTCTGGTGAAATCGCAGCCTCTCGAGCTATTGCCTGAAAACGTTCAGCACGCCCTGTTGCCTCTTCAACCATTTGTGCCTTTTCACCTTTTGCGATTTCCCGTGTGCGTGAAGCTTCACCATTTGCTAAACCAATTTTCGTAAAACGCACACGATTCCCCTCTTCAATCATTCTTCCACGTTCCTGCTCCGCCTGCTGAACAGAATTAAACGCAGCAGCAACCTTTGTTGGAGGAGCAGCTTCACTGATAGACACACGGCTTATTTCGACACCAAGTTGATATTTATCCACAGTCAACTGGATAATCTTTCTAACGTCATTAGCAACTTCTTCTTTCTTGTCACGTAAAACATCATCGACCGGCCGCGAACCAATGACCTCACGCATTGCACTCTCAGCAACTTGGCGGACAGTTCCCTCTTGATCATTCACATTGAATAAAAACTGACTAGGATATGAAATCCGATAGTAAACAGAAAAATTAACATTAACGATATTCTGATCACTCGAAAGCATTAAACCATCACTTTGTTGCGCTTGACCAGGCTTTCCACCAATCGCGATTGTTTTTTCCGTTAAAGGTACTTTCATATAGGTCTCAATTGGCCAAAAATGAAAATGCAAGCCATCACCAATAATGCCTTCTTTAGGGATGCCAAAGCGCAGCTCTACCGCTTGTTCATTTTGCTGAACAATATAAATTGACTGGTATAACCAAAAAAACGCAATAAGCAGAAGGAACAAAACAGAAAGACTACTTCTCCCAAATTGTTTAAACTGATCCTGCCCTTTGCGCAAAATATCATTAAGATTAGGACCATTTTCGCTACCATGATTGCCACCAGAACCAAAGATATTCTTAGCTGGTGTTTTTTTTTCACCACTGTTTTTATCGCCACTCCACGGGCCACCACCATTTTGATTTGTCCAGGGCATTATCACCTCTTTAACTGATTACCACTACTCGAACACCAACCATTTGCTTGATCTTATAGGGTGCCTATTACCTCATTATAATACAACTGATAACCCCTTCCACTTCATATTACAAAAATTATTTCCGCTCATAAACAACAAAACGTGTCGGATGACTATCTTTATCCCCTTTTGGAATATCTTGTGTTTGCACAATAGTCCACTTTTCTTTATCAAAAACAGGAAAAAAACTATCACCTTCTATAGAGGCTAAAACTTCTGTAAGGAATATTTTATCAGCCATAGGCAATCCTTGTTGAAAAATTTCCCCTCCCCCAATAATAAAAATTTCCTTTACATTATTTTGAGAAGCAACGCTTGTTGCAAGAGAGCAAGCTTGCGATAAAGAGTGAGCAACAACAGCCCCTTCAGCGTTGAAGGTACAATCACGCGTAATGACGATATTTGTACGCCCTGGTAAAGGGCGCCCAAGAGAATCCCAAGTTTTTCTTCCCATAATAATGGGCTTACCCAATGTCAAAGCTTTAAAGCGTTGCAAATCCGTTGATAAATGCCAAGGCATGGCACCTTCACGACCGATAACACCATTTTCTGCAACCGCAGCAATGAAACAAATGGAAATCATCATATTGCTACCGGCGCCTTAATATGGGATTGTGCTTCATAATTAAGCAATTCAAAATCCTCAAATTGAAAAGAAAAAAGATCTGTTACCGCTGGATTTATGCGCATACATGGCAAAGCATTTGGTCTACGAGACAATTGATATTTTGCCTGTTCAAAATGATTAGAATAAAGATGAGCATCCCCCAGAGTATGAATAAAGTCGCCTACTTTAAGACCGCTTACTTGCGCAATCATCATCGTTAACAGTGCGTAGGATGCAATATTAAATGGAACACCTAAGAAAATATCCGCCGAACGCTGATAAAGCTGACAGGACAATTTTCCCTCCGCAATGTAAAATTGAAAAAGACAATGGCACGGAGGTAAAGCCATTTCTTCTATTAATGCAGGATTCCAAGCTGATACAATCAAGCGACGAGAATCTGGCATTTCCTTAATCATTGTTAAAAGATTACTAATTTGATCAATATGGCGCCCATCAGGAGCAGGCCAAGAACGCCACTGATAACCATAAACAGGACCAAGATCTCCTTTTTCATCAGCCCACTCGTCCCAAATTGATACACCATGCTCTTTCAACCATGCAATATTTGTATCACCTTTAAGAAACCACAAAAGCTCGTAAATAATTGAACGTAAATGTAGTTTTTTTGTTGTCAACAATGGAAATCCTGCTTGTAAATCAAAGCGCATCTGATACCCAAAGATAGATCGCGTTCCAACGCCCGTCCGATCTGTACGATCAATACCCTGATTTAAAACGTGGGATAAAAGAGCCAGATATAATTTCATGAGGGTTATTATGTCCGATTCTCCTCATTATAGAAAATAAAAACTGTAAAATTCGTACAAACATAATTCAAATCTTTATCCGAAAACATCTTACACAAGAAATTATCGTGATCTGACTAAAATTTTTATGCAAAAGATAAAATACTATAGACAGCTTCTGAAGAAAAGAACATAGAGTGATAATGAACAAAAATGGTGAACGTGAAATGAAGGGATTGACTATGGAAAAACAAGAATCTTTAGCATCACATGATACGCAAAAACGTATCTGGGCTATTGTATCCAGTGCATCAGGTAATCTAGTAGAATGGTATGATTTTTATGTTTATTCTTTTACATCCATTTACTTTGCATCACAATTTTTTCCCTCAGATGGCGATGTCGTTGCACAACTTTTAAAGGCCGCTGGTGTCTTTGCTATTGGTTTTCTTATGCGCCCAATCGGCGGATGGCTCTTTGGCTTCATTGCTGACCGCTATGGACGTAAACGCTCAATGCTTATTTCTGTTGGTATGATGTGTGGTGGTTCTTTCTTAATCGCCATACTTCCTACTTATGAAACTATTGGAATGGCAGCAGCAATTCTTTTACTTTTACTCCGAATGCTTCAAGGACTTTCTGTCGGGGGTGAATATGGTACGACAGCCACTTATATGAGTGAAGTGGCACTCAAAAACCGCCGTGGATTTTTTAGCTCTTTTCAATATACCACACTGATTGGTGGACAACTTCTAGCCAGCCTGGTTATATTCATTCTAGCACTTTATCTCACAGAGGATCAACTAAAAGCATGGGGATGGCGTATTCCATTTGCCATTGGGGGCCTAGGAGCAGTTGTTGCAATTTACCTCCGTCGTACACTTCATGAAACAACCACAGAAGAAAATCGTTCTAAAAAGCAAGCTGGTAGTCTTTTAGAGCTTCTACGCAATCACAGGAAAGCTTTTTTTCTAGTTGTTGGCTTTACAGCTGGGGGATCGCTCACATTTTATACCTATACAACTTATATGCAAAAATATCTGATCACAACCACCGGCTTTGATAAACATACTGCAACAACAATCATGACTGCTGCGCTCTTTGTTTTCATGTTACTTCAACCTGCATTTGGTTTTATGGCTGATAAAATTGGAACAAGAACTTCACTGCTTATTTGGAGTGTTTTATCTATTATCTTTACGATTCCTGGACTTCATGTAATTGGTAACACTAATGAAACATGGATTGCTCTATCAGTCATTATTGGAATGCTATGCATTATGAGCTTTTATACATCCATCTCTGGTATTGTAAAGTCAGAAATGTTTCCCGCTTCAGTGCGAGCAACAGGTGTTGGATTCTCTTATGCTATTGCCAATGCAGTGTTTGGCGGCTCTGCTGAATACGTAGCGCTTGAATTAAAAGACCTTGGATACGAATCTGTCTTCTATTTTTATATAACCGGCATGATGATTATTGCATTCATTGCGGTTCTCTTGATGCCCGATGCGCGCAAAAAAGGATATTTACAAGGAGACGATATTCATTAACTTTTGATGTTAACAAAAAAGCCCAGTATTCTGGGCTTTTTGTAATTCTTTCCCATAGAAGCTTAAAGCGCACGATTTTTTATCTCTTCAAACACCTAAAGAAGAAATTTTCTCTCCTGCATATACTGCTTATAAAAATAAACAGCTGCATATTATTATGAATAAATGCTTCTTTTGCTGAAGATAAAAAATTTTTGATTTATTTTAATACCCCCCATTCCCACTCAAAATCGAAGAAAAGTGATTATCTTTCAAGAAATTTTATCAATAATAAAGATTCCACTCATGATTTTGTTTAATACGTTCTTAATGGTACCCCTCATGAAACACAAATCCTTTCATGAAAAGTAGAAAATACAATTATATTATGAATTCGCACACTTTTTTGAGAAACATTTCTCAATATACCCAACTCCATTTCACAACGGCACCCGTGAATGACATAACGTAAAAGCCCCGTAAAATATAAACATGGGCATCACTCTCTTTACACTTAATAAAAGTGCAAGCCGCTATTATTATACTATTGACGAACTCTTAATATTGTACTCCCCCTTAACACTTAAGATCATTTCTAAAAAGTATTTTAACTGATACACCAACCTCGCATGCAATAGTCAATAACATCATTTTACGAAACAACATCAAGCATATAAACTAAAGAGTATCATATCTTCATAAATACTCTGCATATGCAAATAATTCACAATCAAACAAAAAACAATATTTCCTTAAGGATAGATTTACGCAATATAACAACACCATGAGCCCAAAACAGCACTGATAGATCTAGAAAAAATCTTTATGTTTCCCTAAAAATTTATCATGATACAATGGCGTTTTTATAATGCACATCGTAAATAGCTTTAAAAAGAAGAAAAGTTATAAATCTAAAAGGGGAATACTTCATGAATAATCAAACAACTTTAGATCCACATGATACAAGGAAACGTATTTTTGCTATTATATCCAGTGCATCCGGTAATCTGGTAGAATGGTACGACTTTTACGCTTACTCCTTTGCATCGGTTTATTTCGCTTCGCAATTCTTTCCTGAAGATGAAGATATCGTTACACAATTGTTAAAAACGGCAGGAATCTTTTTTATTGGCTTTCTTATGCGTCCAATTGGAGCATGGCTCTTTGGGTTTATTGCTGATCGTTATGGACGTAAACGCTCAATGCTTATTTCTGTTTTTATGATGTGTGGGGGCTCTTTTCTCATTGCCATACTTCCCACTTACAAAACTTTGGGAATAACAGCAGCATTCCTTCTCCTTTTTGTCCGTATGTTTCAAGGGCTTTCCGTTGGCGGTGAATATGGTACAGCCGCAACGTATATGAGTGAAGTTGCGCCCAAAAATCGTCGTGGTCTCTTTGCTTCTTTTCAATATGCAACAACGATCTCAGGTCAACTTCTGGCAAGTTTTATAATATTTATTTTAGCCATTTACCTTAACGAGGATCAGTTAAAAGCATGGGGATGGCGTATTCCCTTTGTCATTGGTGGCTTTGGAGCAATCGTTGCAATTTATCTGCGTAGCTTGCTTCATGAAACAACAACCCTCAAAAGCCGCTCTGAACAACATGCTGGTAGTCTTAAAGAACTTTTTCGTAATCATAAAAAAGCGTTCTTTTTGGTTGTTGGCTTTACAGCTGGCGGATCACTCACATTTTATACATACACCACTTATATGCAAAAATATCTGATCACAACCACTGGCTTTGATAAACAAACCGCAACAACAATAATGACTGCCGCCCTCTTTGTTTTTGTGTTACTCCAACCGCTTTTTGGTTCGCTAGCCGATAAAATTGGAGCAAGAGCTTCACTCATCAGTTGGGGTGTATTATCCATTATCTGCACCATTCCTGTACTTAAAATGATCGGGAATGCCCATAATCCATGGACAGCACTCTTAATCATTATTGGAATACTCTGTGTTATGAGTTTTTATACGTCCATTGCTGGTATCATAAAAGCAGAATTGTTCCCTGCTTCAATCCGAGCAATTGGTGTTGGCTTTGCTTTTGCCATTGGCAACGCACTGTTTGGCGGTTCTGCTGAATATGTAGCGCTTGGATTAAAAAATATGGGATACGAATCTGTTTTCTTTTTTTACATCGTTGGTATGATGGTCATTGCACTCATCTCTATTCTTCTTATGCCTGATATAGATAAAGGAGGATATCTCGATAAAGACGATAGACTTCATTAAACTTATTTTCTGGATAAAAAAAGCCCAAGAAATTGGGCTTTTTTTTGATCTCCTCTCCACCCTAGTAAAGAACGAAAACCCGCCCCGCATTCGTCTTACAAACAACTCAGTTTCTCTTAAATTATCTATAGTTACTACCCTCTTTATGTAATTTACTTGATAAGATTCTATGGGCAAGCCCTCCCCTAAATACTTATCATGATATCTGAAAAACACCTCATACGGAAAACCTTATCTGAATCCTCCCCCCTAAAAAATAATGTATTATGGCGCAAAACGATAAGTAAGGACTTAAAAGTCCCATTTTATACTATCTAACCCTTATGAAATAACTTAATTTTTGCTATTACTTCTTGTAAAATCCATATATTTTATAACATCAAATTATCATTAAAGTAATTAATATAGTATTATTATCATAAAATTTGAAGATATACTTATATACTTTTCAATGTATATTTTTCATATAAACACAATTAAAATTAATATGATATTTTTTCTAATAAAAAAGTAAAACTCTTAAAAATAATAACAATATAACTCAAATAAATCATCTTAAAGAATTTCTCTAAGAAATTATCATGATACAATTGGATTTTTCTGGAAATCATAAAAAATTATGTTTAGAAATTATATTTAGAAATAAATATATGGACTATAAATCCAAAAGGGGAACAATTCATGGAAAATGAAACAATTTCAGCATCACAGGATGCAAGAAAACGTGTTTTTGCTATTATAGCAAGCGCATCAGGAAATCTCGTAGAGTGGTATGATTTTTACGTTTACTCATTTGCATCAATTTATTTTGCATCACAATTCTTTCCCTCCGATGGTGATACGATTACGCCACTGTTAAAAACCGCGGGTGTGTTTTTTATTGGCTTTCTTATGCGCCCTATTGGAGCTTGGTTTTTAGGATTTATCGCCGATCGTTATGGACGTAAACGCTCGATGCTTATATCCATTTTTATGATGTGTGGTGGCTCTTTTTTCATCGCCATACTTCCCACCTATGAAACCTTAGGAATAACATCAGCAATCCTTTTACTTTTAGCTCGGATGATGCAAGGACTTTCAGCGGGTGGTGAATATGGTACAGCAGCCACTTATATGAGCGAAGTTGCTCTCAAAAAACATCGAGGGCTTTTTGCTTCTTTCCAATCAGCCACCCTTATTACAGGTCAACTTCTTGCCAGCTTCATTATATTTATTCTAGCATCTTATCTCTCTGAAGATCAGTTAAAAGCATGGGGATGGCGCATTCCTTTTGTGATTGGTGGTTTCGGGGCAGTGATTGCGATTTATCTGCGTCGTTCTCTCCACGAAACAACCACGAAAGAAAGCCGCTCTCACAAACACTCTGGCAGTCTTAAGGAACTTCTCACCAAGCATACAAAAGCCGTTGTCGTAATTGCATGCTTTGCATCAGGAGGATCACTCACATTTTACACCTTTACGACTTATATGCAAAAATATCTGATCACAACCACCGGCTTTGATAAACATACCGCAACAACGATTATGACAGCTGTACTATTTATTTTCATCCTATTCCAACCCATAGCTGGTATCATAGCCGATAAAATTGGAACAAAAACTTTACTTATCATTTGGAGTATACTCTCTGTCATCTTTACATTTCCTGGACTCTGGATAATCGGTAATACGCATAGTCTATGGGTTGCCTTATCGGTCATTATTGGCTTGCTCTTCATTATGAGCATGTATACATCCATCTCTGGTGTCGTAAAATCAGCAATGTTTCCCTCTTCAATACGTGGATTAGGCGTTAGTATCTCTCATGCCATTGGTAACGCTTTATTTGGTGGTTCTGCTGAATACGTTGCGCTTGGATTAAAAAAGTACGGTCATGAATCACTCTTTTATTTTTATATAACCATCGTGATGATCATGGCATTCATTGCTCTTCTCTTTGTCCCGAGTATGCGTAAAGGGGGATACCTCCAAGAAGATGAAAAACATTAACCCTTTTTATAAACGAAAAAAGCCCAAGAGATTGGGCTTTTTTATCATTATCGCAAATTTAATATTGTTTAAATTTTATGAAGTGCATTAAGGTGCTTAGCAACTAGATAATAAAAAGTCAGTCGACTTTTTCTACGCTCTCCAGACATCATCTCAGCCACTTTTGAAACGGCCATTTTAGCACTCTGTTCATCAGCTTCTAAAACATCTTGAACCCATTTTTCAACACGTTCTAACTCTTTTGGATCCGATGTAGCAACAAGCGCTGCATCCTGCTTTTTCATCACTAAAGCTAAACGACGGCTAAGTCGTTCTACTGCTGCTTCATCGGGATTTGAATCATATAGTTTAATATCTGCTAAATTATTTGTCATTTTGCATCATCTCCTCTCCAAAAATGAGCGGACTATAATTTACAGCCGCATCATATAGCTCTATAAATAATTAGAGGATTAAAAATATTAACAACCCCCCTTTTCCTAAGACTGTTCTTCATCTATATTTAAAAGGCTGGTTTACCAGCTATGGTAATAAATGGACGGTGAAATAAACCTATTGGACCCGGGGGCGGTACCCGGCGCCTCCACCAAAATATAAGAAAACAAAGTTATATTTTGGTGGGGGCGAAATAGGATCGACAAGGGTGTAAAGATCGCTCTTTTACTCGGCATTGTACCACCGTTATCGGGCTAAATGAGTAGTTGCAAATGACAACTATGCGGAAGCACGTCTCGCCGCTTAAGGTGGTGTGAATGTTTCAAATTGAGTCTTAAACCGTCGCAGGTTTAAGCGGGGTTCGGAGGCACCTGGCAACAGAAGCCTTCACTTTTTAAATGTTGTTGATTGATCTTTCAGACATTATCAGACATTATTTACCATAGAGTTTCGTATTTATTCGATTTATTGAGGTGCATCGTAGAAAAAATCTGCTAATTTAAAATATATTCTATCACACAATATCAATACGCCCCATTCTGCTACGTGAAATAAAAGGAATAAACTTCGATGGTTAAAGATCAAATCCGTTACGATATTCTCGTTCAGGATGCACTTCGTGGAGTTATCCGTAAAGTTTTATCGGAAGTTGCCAAAGCAGGTCTTCCGGGAAATCATCATTTTTTTATAACTTTTTTGACAAATGCCCCAGGCGTTAAAATTTCTCCTCGGCTAAAAAATCGCTATCCCGAGCAAATGACAATCGTCTTACAACATCAATTTAGAGATCTCAGTGTTTCAGAAACAGCTTTCGAAGTAACCCTCTCTTTCAGGGAAATAACCGAAAAGCTCGTGATTCCTTTTACTTCCATTCAAGTCTTTTATGATCCTGTAGCAGCATTTGAAGCAGCATTTGATCTGCCCTCAAATCTGACCTCTGGAGAAAATGAACATTCAGAAAATACCTCAACTACGCCCATTACCTTATCAAACAAACAAAAAAAAGAAAATACGCTTACAAAAGAACAAAATCTCAGTACAAATATAGAACCTTCAAATAACGATGCAAAACAAAATCAAAGTGCTGATGTTGTCTCTTTAGATTCCTTTCGGAAAAAATAATTTTTCTCATGACTGAATTGATTAATCTTCGCCAATTTCGAAAACAAAAAAAACGTACAGAAAAATCTCTTTGTGCTGAGCAAAATCGTTATCGTTTTGGACGAACAAAAACTGAAAAACTTTTTGAGCAACAAAAATCTTTAAAAACGCAAAAATTTCTTGATCAAAATCGTTTACGAAACGACGAATAAAGGTGGAAAAATGCACGAAAATAATTCTATCGATTGGTCAAAAGTCATTCCACGAAAGATATCTGTTCGCGTTGATGGACACGCAACAAGCGTTTCTTTAGAACCACCATTTTTAGATATTCTAAAAGATATAGCCCGCAAAAAAGGACAATCTTTAGCCTTTATTATTACCGATATTGATAGCAAAAGACCACAACAAGTAAATCTTTCGGCCTCGTTACGCGTTTATGCCCTTCAAAGCGTTCTCACCCAACGCCTTTAATGTTTGTGCTTATTTTTTTACGTTCTCTTTCTGTCTGTTCAACTGAAACTGTTGTGACTTTTTAAGAGAAGTTTTTTTAATCTAGAACTTCAATGAAAAAAAGACTACAAAAGAGATACAATGAGTAATTTTTCTGATCACACCATACCTTTCTTTGAAGAAGATTCCCCTCCAGACCATGATAAGGAAAATTCTGGGTTTTCTTCCCCTGTCCTAAAAGAAAAAAAATCATATAATACAAACTATTTAGAACAGCTCAATCCAGAACAGCAACAAGCTGTTATGAATACTGAGGGGCCTCTTTTAGTTCTTGCAGGTGCTGGTACTGGAAAAACACGCGTTTTAACAACCCGTATTTCTCACATTCTGCGCTCTGGACTCGCCTCACCTCAACAAATACTTGCTGTCACTTTCACTAACAAAGCAGCCCGTGAAATGAAAACACGTATTGGTGAACTTATTGGAGAAGTTGTTGAAGGTATGCCTTGGCTTGGAACCTTTCATTCCACTGGAGCTAAAATTTTACGCCGTCACGCAGAGCTTGTTGATTTAAAAAGAAACTTTACAATTCTCGATAGCGATGATGTTCTTCGACTTTTAAAACAACTTATTCAAGCTGAAGGATTAGACGATAAGCGTTGGCCCGCACGAAACCTTGCCATGATGATTGATTCTTGGAAAAATCAAGGACTTTCACCAACACATATCTCAAAAAGTGATGCTCATTCCTTTGGTAACGGCATGGGACGTGAACTTTATCACAGTTATCAAAATCGATTAAAAGATCTTAATGCTTGTGATTTTGGTGACCTTCTACTTCATTCTATCTCTATCTTCCAACATAATCCAGATATTCTTCGCGAATATCATTCTCAATTTCGTTATATTCTTGTCGATGAATATCAGGATACAAATACAGCACAATATCTTTGGCTTCGCCTTTTGGCCCAACATCCTCAAGGTCAACATGTTAATCTTTGTTGTGTTGGCGATGATGATCAATCCATTTATGGATGGCGTGGTGCAAAAGTCGAAAACATATTACGTTTTGAAAAAGATTTTCCTTCTGCTAAAATTATTCGTCTAGAACGCAATTATCGCTCAACATCTCATATTCTTAAAGCTGCCTCCCATCTCATTGCGCATAATGAAGAAAGACTGGGAAAGGTCCTTTTTTCTGCTCAAATAAAGAGTGAGGAAGAAAAAGTAAAAATTCATTCAGCATGGGATTCAGCAGAAGAAGCACGAGCAATCGGTGAAGAAATCGAACGCGCACAACAAACTGGTCATGCATTAAATCATATGGCTATATTAGTACGGGCATCATTTCAAATGCGTGAATTTGAAGATCGCTTTGTAACACTTGGCCTTAACTACCGCGTCATTGGTGGCCCACGCTTTTATGAACGAATGGAAATACGTGATGCCATGGCTTATTTACGCGTTGTTGTCCAACCAGCGGATGATTTAGCTTTTGAGCGTGTTATTAATACACCGAAACGCGGCATAGGAGATGCAACCCTGCGCATTCTTTATGAGAGTGCACGTGCACGTGCTGTTCCTCTCTTTTCTGCTGCCGCTGACATCATTGAAACAGACGAGCTAAAACCTAAAGCACGCAGTGCATTACGAAGCCTTATTGAAAACTTCCGCCGCTGGCAAAATATGCTTCAAGACACTCCTCATAGAGAACTTGCCGAAATCATCCTTGATGATTCTGGTTATACAACCATGTGGTTAGAAGATCGCTCACCAGAGGCTCCTACACGACTAGAAAATCTTAAAGAAATGATTCGTTCCATGGAACAATTTGAAAATCTTCAAAGTTTTTTGGAACATGTTGCACTCGTTATGGAAACAGAAAATAATGAAAATATGGATGCAGTCAACATCATGACCCTTCATTCAGCCAAAGGGCTTGAGTTTGAAACAGTTTTTCTTCCAGGTTGGGAAGAAGGACTCTTTCCTCATCAGCGCTCATTAGATGAAGGTGGACGTTCAGGATTAGAAGAAGAACGGCGTCTTGCCTATGTGGGACTGACAAGAGCAAAACAACATTTGCATATCTGGTTTGTATCTAATCGAAGAATTCATGGATTTTGGCAATCTGTTCTTCCCTCCCGTTTTCTAGAGGAATTACCAACAGAACATATAGAAGCCATAGCAATGGAAACATCCTATGGTGGTTATGGAAAATCTTCCTTTCAACATTACGATTCCTTTTATAATGATTATGCAATACCAAGACAAAAGCATGCACAAAAAAACAAGAATATTGAAGGAAAAGTTATCGCTCAATCAATCTCTCATGCACCATCAGATTTTTCTGTCAATGATCGGATTTTTCACATAAAATTTGGTTATGGTCATATTACAGCAATAGACGATCATAAATTGACAATAATGTTCGAAAAAGCCGGAGAAAAGCGTGTACTGGATAATTTTGTAAACAAAGCTTAAATAAAAAGCAAACCACAATCGTTTTTTTAAGAGACAACTTTATTTTAAATGTCATTGCCATTTGCGAACAAAGGCTTCGATGGGCAAATTCTGCATATCAGGCAATGCGTTGTGAATTTTATCAAGCGGCCAATCCCACCAAGCCATATCTAAAAGGCATTCTATCACATGATTGGGAAAACGCATCCGCAATCGCTTAGCAGGCACCCCAACGACAATCGTATAAGGCATAACATCTTTCGTTATAACAGCGTTCGCGCCAATGATAGCGCCATGACCAATTGTCACCCCAGGCATAATAACCGCACCATGTCCAATCCACACATCATGCCCAACAATAACACGTTTTGCACAACGCCTTTCACGAAAAGAACGATCGAGTACCATATAACGAAAATATTCGTTTGGACGATAGGTTATTTTATGCGTTGAAACGCGCTCCATGGGATGCTCCAACGCATTCACACGGACATGAGATGCAATAGAACAAAAACGACCAATATCGCTGTAAATAGCCTCACTGTTACGTTCTAAATAAGAAAAATCTCCAACTATTACATCACGCAAAACTACCCGCTCATTAATTTCCACATAGCGCCCTAATTTACAACCATGCAGCTGTGCTGTCGTATGGATACGAGGCTTACTTTCATGAAATCGAAGATCGTTTTCAATATTCATTATTGCCTTCCCTCAATTGTTTCATCAATAGATATGGAAAGACATACCAACCAAACCAATAAAATCAACCGTGAAACAAACATTGCAAAACAAACCAGCCAATGCTAGAATTTTTTGACACTTTTAAAAGAGACAAACTATGAAAAATGTACTCCGCATTTTAGGGCTAACAGCTATATTTCTTACGGGAATTTTTATTTATGATGCATTTATAAATAAGCCTTTAGGTGATAACTTTACGCTCACTGATTCAAATGGAAAAACGATTACTGAAGCGGATATTCGAAGCCAGCCTTCAATAATTTTTTTTGGCTTCACTATGTGTCCTGAAATCTGTCCCACCACACTGATGAATCTTGATCAATGGCTTACAGCGCTTGGACCTGAAGCTGATAAGTTAGGAGTATGGTTTGTGACTGTTGACCCCGAACGTGATACACCAGAAGTACTCCATAATTATCTCAGCAATTTTAACAATAAAATCGTTGGTATCAGTGGAGATCCTGATAAAGTTCATAAAATGGCCAATTCTTTTAAAATTGTTGCTGAAAAAGTTCCTGGAGAAGATGGAAACTATACTTATAACCATACGGCAGCAATTTTTTTACTCAAAAAAGGTGGAAAATTAGCGGGTGTTATCCGTTATGACACGAAAGAAAACGATAGCGAATTAAAAGATGCAATCGCCATTGAACGGCTAAAAAAACTCATATCAAACTAAAAAAGCCAATCAAAAGAAAGAACAGCATGTCGCAACAAATTCGCTTCTATTATACTGCTTTTAAAAGTGAAGCAGAGCAATTTTATACCCTTATAGAAAGAGCTTTTGATGAAGAAGGATATCCTCTTGCTCTTATAGAGATAGACGAAAAAAATGCTATATATGAGCTTTCTCTATATGTTGATCAAGACAATCAAGAAGACGCATTGAAACGTTTTGCAAGCGTTCTTTCTATAGATTCTGATAAAATTAATATGGAAGTTTTACCCAATATTGATTGGGTACAAAAAAGTCTAGAAGGACTAAAACCTGTACATGCTGGTCCTTTTTTCCTTCATGGAAGTCACAACAGAAACGCCATTCCAGCTAATGTTCTCCCTATTGAAATTGAAGCAAATCAAGCCTTTGGAACAGGACATCATGGGACAACAGCTGGTTGTTTGGAAATGATTGCCAAAGTAATGAAACACGAAAATCCACAAAATGCCCTTGATCTTGGAACTGGTAGCGGAGTCTTAGCCATTGGCATAGCAATGCTCAAGCCCATTAGTATTCTCGCCTCCGATATTGATCCTATTGCTATTCAAGTTGCACAACATAATATCGAGCTTAATGGCGTAAAAGAGTATATTACAGCTGTTACAGCAACAAGTTTTACCCATGAACACATTGCAACACGTGCGCCTTTTGATCTCATTGTTGCCAATATTCTTGCCAATCCTCTCATTGAACTTGCGCAAGAAATGGTAAAAGCCCTTAAAAAAGGGGGATCACTTATACTCTCTGGAATTCTTGAAGAGCAACACGCCTACGTTTTAGATACTTATATAAAACAAGGACTCAAGCATATCGAAACATACCACCGTCAAGGATGGGTAACGATACATCTAAAATAAATGAAAAGGACGTCGTTATGTATCAATCTTTTGAGGCGACAACAAATCCCACGCATGCTGCAAAACGCATTGCCTCCCTTCGTAAAGAACTTGATCGCCTTGGACTAGATGGTTTTCTTGTTCCACGGTGCGATGAACATCAAGGAGAATATGTCCCCCCTCATGCTCAACGTCTTAGCTGGCTAACCGGCTTTACTGGTTCAGCTGGGATTGCACTGATTTTAAAAAACAAAGCCATCATATTTACAGACGGGCGATATAAGCTCCAAGTTCGCCAACAAACTGATCCTGATATTTTTGATTATGAGGATCTCATAACTTGCCCTCCTTCACAATGGCTTGAAACAAATGGTCAAAAACTTTCTATTGGCTTTGATCCATGGCTCCACACGATTGCTGCCACCGATGCATTGAGAAACGCATTAGAAATGAAAGCAGGTGGAAAACTTGTAGAAGTTCAACATAATCCCATTGATCTGCTCTGGCATAATCAACCAAAATTACCACAATCTGCCTTATCAATTCACCCTCTCAAATATGCTGGGTGCGATACAGATGAAAAGTTGGCATTGATTTGCAGATATATACAAAAAGCAAATGCAGATGCCTTTATTTTTACAGACCCCTCTTCCATTGCATGGACATTCAATATACGGGGCAATGATGTTTCCAACACGCCTTTTTCCCTTTGTTTTGCTCTCATTCCCATCCAAGAAACACCAGCTTTATTCATTAATAGCAAAAAACTTGGTGGAGAACAGAAACAATATCTAGAACGTTATGCAAAATTATATGAACCAGAACAGCTTGTTCCCAAGATCAAAGAGTATATTCAAAAAGGGACAGTGTTTGCCTTAGATCCACAGCTAACATGCGAAAAATTACGAACTGTTATTGAAGAAAAAAATAGCTCTTTTATCACACTTACCGATCCTGCGGCTCTACCACGTGCCATTAAAAATGACACAGAACTCAATGGCACACGCAAAGCACACCTACGCGATGGTGTTGCCCTAACCCGTTTTTTTTCTTGGTTAGATAAACAAATACCAGGGTCAATAAGTGAAATTTCTGCTGCTCAAAAATTAGAAGAATTTCGCATAAATACAGCAAACGAAATGGGAGAAAAACTTAAAGATCTTTCTTTTGATACAATCTCAGCCGCAGGGGCAAATGGTGCCATTATTCATTATCGTGTAACAACGCAAACAAATAAACCACTCAATGCTGGTGAACTTTACCTCGTTGATTCAGGTGGACAATATCGTGATGGCACGACTGATGTCACACGCACAGTAGCAATTGGGAATATTGGAGAAGAAGAAAAACGCTGTTTTACGCTTGTCCTCAAAGGCATGATTGCTCTTTCAACTGCAAGATTTCCAAAAAGCACACGCGGACAAGACATTGATGCTCTTGCACGCATTGCATTGTGGAAAGCTGGTTTTGATTATGCCCATGGCACCGGTCATGGTGTTGGATCTTATCTTTCTGTCCATGAAGGACCGCAAAATATTTCTCGCAAAGGGTGCCAAGAACTCATCTCCGGTATGATTCTTTCAAACGAGCCAGGCTATTACCGCGAAGGCGCTTTTGGTATCCGTCTTGAAAATTTGATGATTGTGAAGCCAACACAAAAAATTGATGGTGGAGATATAGAAATGCTCTCGTTCGAAACACTCACACATTGCCCCATTGATCGACGGTTAATCCTTCCAGAGCTTTTGACACAAGAAGAACGACAATGGCTCAATGATTACCATGCGCGGGTTTATCAGATGAATGCGCCTTACTTAAATGAAGAAGATAAAAAATGGGCAAAAGAAGCAACAATGCCCCTTTAAATGAAGCAACGTATAACTTTTACTCTTTCTACAAAACATTACACCCTTCTCTTTTAAAGAGAGAAGTGCGAATTTACCATCAGCAAACACAAAAAATGCTTCTATGAAATACTTCAAGTTTTTTTGCCGATACGACAAAAGCCTTCCAAAATTGAAACAGAACGGGATACACTCTCAAAAGATAATGCTTATCAATTATCCTCCACCATCTCAACATGAGTTATAGCCTTATTCTGCTATACAGAAGTTTTCATTATATTTTGTAATCCTCCGCGTCGCATTTCTAACACGCCCATTATAACCAACTTATTACGCCGTTTAGATTCAAAAATTCTGCATATTTATTTACAATTTTTACCTTGCTTCACAGTAATAATTTATATTTTTTACTAATAATAACCTTGCATATTCTTCATCATAATAGTTTAAGTTTAATATTTAAGTTCAATGTTAATTATTTTAAATAACGTAATAAATATCAAAATATATGGCGCTCTGTTTTTGCAAAATAAACAGCCCCTATTATCCCCCTTTTTGATTTCATCCCCCCCCCCCAAAAAATGTAAGAGCGATAATCATACAAATAGCATACGATCTTCTAGAAAACATCCTCTAAACATTATGTTTCTCAATCAGCTGTAGCCAAGCCTCTTCATCGATAACCTCAACACCTAATTCTTCAGCTTTAGCCAATTTGGAGCCCGCTCCAGGTCCTGCAACAAGAAGATCTGTTTTTTTAGAAAGTGAACCAGATGTTTTGGCCCCTAATCGCTCTGCCAATGCTTTTGCTTCATCACGTGACATATGTGCTAAAGTTCCCGTAAAAACAATGATCTTCTCCGCTATTGGTGAAGAAGCTATCATGATAGGTGCCTCATCAAGAGGTGTTACTTCTTCAAGCAAAACAGACAAAACTTCACGGTTATGCGCTTCTCTATAAAAATCAACAATTGCGCCCCCTACCTGTGGTCCAATTCCTTCAATATTGGTAAGTTCCATCCAAGCTTCATTGCCTTCTTTGTTTTCCTGCTCACATGGCATAAATGCTTCCATAGCCGCCGTTTCAAAAGCTGTATAATTTTGATATGCTCGTGCAAGGCGGCGTGCATTCACCTCTCCAACATGACGAATCCCCAATGCAAACAAAAAACGGCTTAAAGGAATTTCGCGGCGTGCATTAATGGCATCATACAGTTTCCGCACTGAAACAGTACCAAAACCTTCCATATTTTCCAAACGGATCAAAGACTTTTCTTGGCGCCGTTCTAAAGTAAAGATATCAACTGGTGTATGAATACAAAGCGCCTCATCTTGAGCATGGAAAAAAAATTCTACCTGCTTTTTACCCAAGCCTTCAATATCAAACGCATTGCGTGAAACAAAATGACGAATACGTTCAATCGCTTGTGCAGGACAAATAAGCCCACCGGTACACCGACGCACCGCTTCTCCTTCTTCACGAACAGCATGACTCCCACAAGCGGGACACAGATGAGGAAAAACAAAAGCAGAAGCATCTTTTGGACGTTTTTCAGCAATAATATCAACAATTTGAGGGATTACATCACCAGCGCGTTGTACAATCACGGTATCGCCTACACGAATATCACGCCCTTCACGAATGGGCTCTCCTTTATGGCCAATTCCCTTAATATAATCCTCATTATGCAAACTGGCATTGGTCACCACCACCCCACCAACAGTAATAGGTGTAAGGCGTGCAACAGGCGTCAAAGCTCCCGTACGACCGACCTGAATATCAATATCTTCCAAAAGCGCCATTGCTTTTTCTGCTGGAAATTTATGGGCTATTGCCCAACGCGGCGAACGAGAAACAAATCCCAAACGCTTTTGGAGCATCAAATCATTAACCTTATAAACAATGCCATCAATGTCATAGCTTAAAGAATGACGGCGTTCTTCTATATCACGATAATAGAAAATAATTTCTTTGACTGTCCTAAAGACTTTTATTAATGGATTGATAACAAAGCCATATTCTTTTAGCTTTTTCATCATCTCTATTTGACTTTCTGCAAATACTTCACTCACTTCACCACAAGCATAAGCAAAAAATTGAAGCTTTCTGCTGGCGGTTATCCGTGAATCAAGCTGACGGAGCGAACCAGCCGCTGCATTTCGAGGATTGGCGAAGGTTAACTTTCCCTTCTCTTGTTGGCTTATATTAAGAGCTTGGAAATCTTCCCGTCCCATATAAACTTCGCCGCGAACCTCGATTACCTCAGGAAAATCACCTTGCAAAACTTGTGGAATATCAGCAATTGTTCGAGCATTTGCCGTCACATTTTCACCGACAGTTCCATCCCCACGCGTTGCCGCACGCACAAGCCGCCCCTTTTCGTAGCGCAAAGACAAAGATAAACCATCAATTTTTGGCTCCGCTGTTATTTCCAACACTTGTGTTTCTGGAAGACGTAAAAAACGACGAATACGCTCAATAAATTCAGTAACATCTTCAGAGCTAAACGCATTATCAAGTGAAAGCATAGGCTGTACATGAACAGACTTTTCAAACTTTTCAGAAATTGGTGCCCCAATTTTATGTGAAGGAGAATCAACACGAATAAGCTCTGGAAAAAGAGCTTCAATTTCTGCATTACGGCGGCGCAACGCATCGTATTCTGCATCAGAAATTTCAGGCTGATCATCACGATTATAAAGCACATCATGACGCGCAATTTCTTTTGCCAACCACTCTAATTCACTTTCTGCTTCAACAGCTGAGAGATTTTTAACTGCATCTTTGTTCATAAAATCTATTCCAAATTACGAGTTACTGCCATAAGGACTTCCACGCTTCCTCATAAAGTGAATCGCAAATAAAAATAAGCTTTCCAGTATTTTTATCACTGGCTAATTACCTTTATGCGAGAAGCTTTTGAGCCGCTGCACGCGCTTCTTCAGTAATCTGTTCTCCTGCCAACATACGAGCAATTTCTTCTGCACGTTCATGCTCTTCCATTTTATGAATAGCAGTAACAAAGCGTCCTTTATCATGACTCTCAATTTTCGAAATAAGAAAATGACCATGCGCTTTCGATGCAACCTGTGGTGCATGCGTAATAGCAAAAACCTGAACACGTTCTGATAAGCGTTGCAACCGTTGTCCAATAGCCGCTGCAACAGCCCCCCCAACACCTGTATCAATTTCATCAAAGATCAGCGTCGGTGCTGATCCTCGATCAGACAAAACAACTTTTAATGCCAACAAAAAACGAGACAATTCACCGCCAGAAGCCACACTAAGCATCGGTCCAGCTCGTGTTCCAGGATTTGTTCGCACCCAATATTCAATACGATCACATCCCTCTGCACTCCGCCTTTCCACATCACTTTGCATTTCAACAATAAACTCGGCCCTCTCTAATTTCAATGCAGGCAACTCAGCCATCACGCTTTCAGACAAGTGTTTTGCAACCTCTTGACGTTTTATTGACAACGCTTGTGCTAACATATCATAATTTTTCTTTGCCTGCTTTGCCTCATCTTCAAAACGTGTCAATATAGTCTGAGCCTCTTCAAAATCAGCGAGTTCAGCGTCCATTTTATCGCGTAACTGAATCAATTCATCCGCAGAAACTTGATATTTACGAGCAAAACCCCGAAGAGAAAAAAGACGCTCTTCTATCCGTTCCAATTCATCAGGTTCAAAATCTAATGCTCGTATTGCCGTCTCAATACCTTCTTGTGCTGTTGCAAGTGCATGCAATGCCTCATCAATAGATTTCACCACTGGTGCAATAAGTTCTTGCGCCTCAGGAATTTTCCGCTCCAAACGCCTCACCAAATTAGAAAGCACTGGGATTGGTGATTTTTGACCCGTTAAAAGATCATCCGCTTCTTTAATATCTGTTGCTATTTTTTCTAATTTAAGCATATCAGCACGACGAAGAGAAAGAGCTTCCTCTTCACCAACTTTAAAATCAAGCTTTTCAAGCTCTTCTACACACGCACGAAGATAATCAACCTCCCGTACAGCACTCTCTACTTTAAGACGCTGCCGTTGCAAACGCTCCTCAAATTCACGCCATGTGTGATAACACTGACGCAAATTTTCCACTTCATCTTCAAGACCACCAAAGGCATCTAATAATTGGCGATGTGTAGCAACATCAACAAGCGCACGATCATCATGTTGTCCATGGATTTCAACCAACAAACGGCCAACACTCCGCATCAATGCAACACTAGACACCTGATCATTGATAAAAACACGGCTACGTCCATCACTTGATTGCACACGTCGTAAAATAATATCACCCTCATCATCAAGACCATTCTCACGAATAAGTTGACGTGCAGGATGTGAAACAGACACATCAAAAACAGCTGTAACCTGCCCGCGGTCAACCCCATGACGCACAAGCGAAGCATCACCCCGCCCCCCTAGAGCAAGTGATAAAGCATCAAGGAGAATAGACTTCCCCGCACCCGTTTCTCCAGTTAAAACCGTCAACCCCGCTGTAAAATGAATATCGAGCGTTTCGATCAAAACAATATTATGAATCGAAAGCTGTACCAACATAGAGAATCAACGTACCCTCTTCTTATCACCACCTAAAGCATTTGAGATCCAAGAAGATTTATGCTCACGTGGCGATATTTTATTCTTCTGCAAGAGATTATAAGAAAATTTATACCACTCACTTTTGGGATAATTACGTCCTAAAATAGCTGCTGCCGTCTGTGCTTCTGCCGTTAAGCCGAGAGCTAAGTTAACTTCCGTTAAGCGAAAAAGTGCTTCTTCAATTTGATTTGTATCAGAATACTCTTCAACCACGGTACGAAACCGTCTACTTGCCGCAAGATAGCGCCGCCCCTCTTCATAATAGCGGCCAATCTGCATTTCTTTACCAGCTAGCTGTTCGCGACCAAAACGGATTTTATCCTTAGCATCCTTGACATACTCAGAATTAGGATAACGCTCTATAAGAAGCTGCATAGCAGCAATAGCACGTTTCGTGTCACGTTGATCACGCGTAACATCAGGAATCCGACGGAAAGAAGAAAGACCAATAATATAGTACGCATAAGCCGAGTCAGTCGACCCTGGATAAAGCGTAATATAGCGTTGAGCCATACTAATTGAATCATCATACTTTCCGAGTCGATAATTAGTAAAAGCACCCATCACAAGAGATTTGCGCCCCCAGTCTGTATAAGCGTACTGTTTTTCAATCTTCAAAAACTTTTTCGATGCGCCCCCAAGCCGCCCACTTTCAAGGCTAGCAAGCGCTTGATTATAGAGAACATCTGGTGGCTCTATTTTCAAAACATAAGCAGATGGATCAAGGGTATTTTTCTCTTTAAAGAGGCATCCCGCTAACATACAAGTGCTTCCCAAAAGCACCACCCCCAATATCTTGCGTACAATGTTAGATTTTCTATATGTCATATTTCCAATGCACACATGAGATTTTTTCATATTTTTTCCGGCCTCCACAGAATATCACCTTGTAGCAAAAACAATTTATCAAAGGTTTTATACCATATCACTATAAAATCCACATAACCAATTTAGCAGTTCAGGTCAATCATCCCCTTAAAAATCAAATAAATAATAAAAAAATCTTGTCAATTTTTTTACTCTTTCTCTAAAAAGCTTTTTTCATAATATGATTCGTCTGCCAAAACAGCCTTCACCAATTGCGCATTAATTCTATGCCCACTACAATAAGAACGAAATAATCCAATAAAAGGTGCCCCAAGCAAAGCAGTATCACCAATCGCATCAAGCATCTTGTGCCGAACACATTCATTCTCCCAATAAGGACCATCGGGATTTAAAATTTTATCATTAAGGTCGATAACAAGAGAATTTTCCAAAGAAGCGCCTTTTGCCTTTCCAGAAAGCCGTAATTTTTCCACGTCTTTGATAAAACCAAAAGTGCGTGCCCGTGACAAATCATCCCTAAACCCTCGTGTGGTAAGATCAAAACTGAAATGTTGCTTACCAATAGCAGAAGAAGGAAAAGAGATCGTTATATCAAAACGACGTCCATTAAATGGCAAAAGCTCTGCAACACCATGAGCTCCTTCAACCCGCACCGGCTTTTTTATAATGAAATAAGAACGCAACGCATTTTGCTGTACAATACCAACATCTTCAAAAGCTTGGCAATATAGCCACGCTGAACCATCCAAAATAGGAATCTCATTATGTGACACTTCAATAATAAGATTATCCAAATTATAAGCAGCAATTGCTGCCATCAAATGTTCAATTGTTTCAACCCTTACATCTCCATCTCCAAGTACTGTTGATAATTCAGTTTCTCCTATTTGCGATGCATGGGCTTGAAATATTTTCTCTGTTCCGTCTAATCCACAACGCCTAAAAATAATACCACACCCAACATCCGCTGGACAAACCTTTACCCCTGACAAACAGCCACTATGAACGCCAATCCCCTTAAATGTTACTGCTTTTTTAAGAGTAGACTGATATTTTGGTACTAAACTCATCATATCATTTTATTAAATTGCTTGTACATCTTTTAACAAAATTTATAAAACTATAAAAAATATTCATAGTAAATAATAAAAAAAACCGCTTATTGTAAGCGGTTTTTTTTAAACAAAGTATTTTATTCAAAAAACAGTAATATATTTTACTGTATAATTTTTGACTGAGCATTAAAGAAATAATAAATTTTCTTACTTTACCTCATTTTTCATCAATTAATTTGCCTGACGACGTAAAAATGCTGGTATTTCCAACTGATCTTCTTCACTTATAAAAGTACGCTGATCTTGTGGTACCTGAGGATGCAGCTCACCAGAACGACGTGGAACATAAACAGAAGCATCTTGAGAAAGCGCCTGAGAGTTTTTATTGTAAACATGAGACTCTTTCTGCTGAGACGATCTAACAGCAGGCTCCAACCTCGCTTCTGGCTCAGCTTCTTCACGATGTGTCAAGCTCTGTTTCAAACGCTGCCAAAGATTACGAGGACCTTGATCAGTCACAAATGTTCTTTGGCTTTGTCCATGAGCAACAGGAGGAAAATCCTTTAACTCAGGCATACGCATTGGAGCGCGCGCTTGCATTTGTTTTGGTTGCACTGGCTTTTCTGTTTGCTTCACAACCCCTGTCATCTCATCAAGAACATGCGCTGTTGCCTCCATACTCACGGGAGCCGCCATCGCTTGTTGAGAACCGCGGCTTACTTGCATACGAGGCACATTTAATTTCTGTTCCTGAACAGCATTTGAGCCATACGCAACAGCACTCGTCGCACTTCGTGTCGTCATTGCTTCTACAGGATGTGCAAAAATTTGACTTTTGGGACGGAACTGTTCTCCGGTTGATTTACCCTTCTCTATTTCAAGTGATTCGATCACTTCTACCATTGACTCAGAACGCAGAGGCGATGATTGAACATGAAAAGAACTGTGTGACGTTCCAGGATCGCTTTTGCGTATTGAAGAAGCAGGCCTTTGAATCTGAGGATGAGAGGACTGAACCACATCACTAACTTCACGATCGATACCGGTCGCAACCACAGAAACACGAATAACACCTTCCAATGACTCATCATCAATAGCGCCAAAAATCACATTTGCATCAGCGTCCACTTCTTCACGAATACGATTAGCAGCTTCATCAACCTCAAAGAGAGTCATATCACGACCACCCGTAATAGAAATCAGTAAACCACGCGCCCCACGCATAGAAGTATCATCTAACAATGGGTTCGCAATAGCAGCTTCAGCAGCAGCCAAAGCACGCCCATCACCAGATGCCTCACCGGTTCCCATCATGGCTCGACCCATTTCGTGCATAACAGAACGAACATCAGCAAAATCAAGGTTAATCAAACCCTCTTTAATCATCAAATCCGTAATGGAAGCAACACCAGAATAAAGCACTTGGTCAGCCATAGCAAAAGCATCAGCAAATGTTGTCTTATCATTTGCAATACGGAAAAGATTTTGATTGGGAATAACAATCAATGTATCGACAGACTTTTGTAATTCTTCAATACCAGCCTCTGCCGTTTTCATACGACGTGCCCCTTCAAACTGAAATGGCTTTGTCACCACACCAACGGTCAAAATACCCTTTTCACGCGCTGCGCGAGCCACAACAGGAGCAGCCCCTGTTCCAGTTCCTCCCCCCATACCAGCAGTAATGAAAACCATATGAGAGTCCGCAAGATGATCAATAATTTCATCAATACATTCCTCCGCCGCCGCTTGCCCAACTTCCGGTAAAGCACCAGCACCCAAACCTTCTGTCACAGCTGCCCCAAGTTGGATAACACGTTCAGCCTTTGACATAGCCAAAGCCTGTGCATCCGTATTTGCAACAACAAAGTCAACTCCCTGAAGACCAGCATTTATCATATTATTCACGGCATTCCCGCCACCACCTCCAACACCAAAAACGGTAATGCGTGGCTTCAATTCCGCGATATCTGGCCGATGCAGATTAATCGTCATTTTCTTTTCCTTCTCATAAGACACCGCAAGCCAAAGCGATGAAATTTATCCAACTAGACTTAACTAAAAACTCTCACGCAACCACTGACCAACACGCTGAAAATACCCACGCGTGCCCATCGATAAATGATTTCCTGCCGCCTGCATTGTTTTTTCTTCAAAACCCACCAATTGCGGATAAATTAACAACCCAACAGCAGATGTAAACGCCGCCCCTTTTGCAAGAGAAGGAAGCCTCGAAATACCTAAAGGCCGCCCGATACGAACATTTCTTCCTAATATAGTACGTGCCATTTCTGGCAATCCTGTTAACTGGCTTGCTCCCCCAGTCAAAATAACACGTTTACCAATGATGTGACCAAAACCAGAACGATTTAAACAATCACGGACCATTTCTAAAATTTCTTCAACACGCGCACGAATGATACGCCCAAGAACTGCGCGAGGATATTGAGTTTCACGCTGTTCACTCCCAATTTCTGCTACATTAATCATTTGCCGCTCATCAGCACTTGTTAAAAGTGCTGAACCATAAACAACTTTTAAACGTTCCGCCTCTGTTAAAGACATAGAAAATCCGCGCGCAACATCAAGAGTGACATGATGCCCCCCAACAGCAAGAGCATCTGCATGAATAAATTTCCCTTCAAAAAACACTGAAAATGTTGTTGTTCCACCACCAAAATCAATACATGCAGCCCCTAAACGCGCCTCATCATTCATCAAAACAGCAAGACCACTTGCAAAGGGAGTGGCAACCATTGCTTCAACACTCAAATGTGCACGATTAATACAAGTTTCTAAATTACGCAAAGATGCTGTTTCCGCTGTTACCACATGCACGTCAACACCAAATGTTTCCCCTGCCATGCCAATAGGATCAGAAATTCCTTTATCTCCATCCAATACATAAGAAACTGGAACTGAGTGCATAACATGACGTTCAGCATCAAAGGCTTTGCGCGAAACATCTGAAAAGGCCATACGCATATCACGCTTGGTGACTTCACGACCATTCAAATGGACCATTCCATTAATCAAAGCACTTTGTAATCGACTTGAGGAAAAATTCACAATCACTGAATCCACCACCAAACCCGCCATTTTTTCTGCCGCATCAACAGCCAAGCGTATTGATTGCTCTGCTGCAAACATATCCATCACAACACCAGATTTAATACCACGTGAACGCTGCACACCAAAACCTAGAATTTCCGTAGAATGTGTACGACCATGTAAATAGTGCGCATGCTTCAAAGGACGCAAACAAGCAATAAGACAAACAATCTTACTTGAACCGACATCAAGTACCGTTAAAAAACGTGTTTTACGCCCCTTCAAATGATGTGATCTGAGCAATGTCATAGGCTTCCTGCCTTTCGCGCTTTTAAAATACGTTCTTCTTCTGCTACAGTAGTATGATAACGCTCCAACGTTTCATCTGATAAAGAAACAGTAATTCGATCAGCAAGACGTAAATCAACACTGAGAATATCGCGAGATAAAAGATCTTGCATTGTACCGGACGAAACAAGAGAAGAAAGCCTTTCAAGCGCACCACTTTCAGGCAACATAACGCGCATTCCGTTATCCAAAACAAGATCCCAACGCCGATCCCCTACCCGCACGAAAGCACGAACACGATTATATATTTCCGGATAGACTGACAGCGCTTGAATAAACACTTTAGCAGCATTTTGTGCACCCTGCCCAACCACAAGAGGTAAATCCCGAACAATTTCCCCTTTAAAAGGCACAATGACACGACCTGTATTATCAACAATATCCATTATGCCATCATGTTGCCAAATGGCATAGGGTTCACGCTCCACGATGGAAATCCGCATTCTATTGGGATAAATTTTCTGAACATTAGCGGATTGAACCCAAGGCTGTTTTTCCAAAAGAGAGCGTGCTCTTTCAACATCAAAAGTGAATATAGAAGGCGCAACATCAAGTTTTAAAATTTTAAAAATATCCTGCTTTGCCAAGCGCTTATTACCGCTTATATCAACATGAGTGACCACAAAACTACTATCCAATATGATCGTGTTTACGATCACAGCCATCTGACCACTTGATGAAAGCCCATAAAAAGCCGTAACAAAGAAAAACCACACAACAGCAAAAGAGCCAAAATGGCGTGGAATATGAATATTGACAAAAACAAACTCAAACATAAACCGAAGAAAACGACGATAAAGACGTGGCAAAGCCGGCACTGAAAGCACCTCCATCGGAATATTCGTTTTATTAATACTCAACGCATGCATGATGCGTCCTCCACTATCCATTGAACAATATCGCCATAAGTACGACCGCTCGCTTTTGCAATATCAGGAAGAAGAGACGTCGATGTCATACCGGGTTGCGTATTAATTTCAAGCCAAACCAATTCTCCTGTTTTCTCATCAAAACGAAAATCAGAACGGCTAACACCTCGACACCCTATCGCCTGATGGGCTGCTAAAGACATTCTTTGCACACTTTGGTAAATATTTAGTGAAAGTTGTGCAGGACAAATGTGAAGAGAACCACCCGTTTTATATTTTGAGTCATAATCGTAGAATGGAAAGTGTTTATCGGGAAGAATTTCACACACATCCAGCACTTCGTTCCCCAAAACAGCACAAGTCAATTCACGACCAGGAATATATTTTTCAATCATTACCTCATCCGCATATCCCCACTCAGCTCCCCCAATATTATGCGGCGGTGCAGCTTCATTTCCTTGAACAATGACAACACCAAAACTTGATCCTTCACACACAGGTTTAATTACATAAGGAGGCTCCATGGGATGTGTTCGACCCAAAGCAAAGCGGCTCATAATACGAGAAGGAGCAACACAAACCCCAACACTTGCAACGATAATTTTTGCACGTCCCTTATCCATTGCCAAAGCAGATGCCATCACACCAGAATGGGTATAAGGAATTTTTAAATACTCAAGAATCCCTTGAATCCGGCCATCTTCACCAAATGGACCATGCAATGCATTGAAGGCAATATCGGGCTGTAACTGTTCAAGAACAGAAGCAATATGAGCGTCAACATCCACGCGGCTCACGCGATACCCCTGCACCTCTAGAACATCAGCACAAGCCGCCCCTGAAGATAAACTTACAGACCGTTCAGAAGAAAAACCTCCCATTAATACAGCTATATGTTTATCTTTCATAATAAATCACCCTCTTTCGCATACTATATGTAGTCTATATAGAATACATCAGCACCACATACAGGAAAAAACAAAGTTTATCCTTGCGAATCAATAACCTAGCATTTTGCATAATGAATCAGACTCAAAAGCTTGATGCAAGAGATTCTTTGTTAATTTATTGATTCTTAATAGAAATTTTTTATTATCTCTTTGAAATGACTCAATTTTTTATTTTCACTTTTTTAGTGAACAATAAATCAATGAAATGGATCAAAAGGAGGAACACTTCGACCACGCTCAAATTGACCAATACGCTCTATTTCCCATTGTAAAAGGTGGGCTGAATGTGCAAAAACACGTGCACGCACTGTTTCTCCCAATGCTTCAAGATCATATCCTGTTGCTTGCCCTGTATTGATCATAAAATTACAGTGCATTTCGCTTATCTGAGCACCACCAATCCGTAAACCACGACACCCTGCCTCATCAATCACGCGCCACGCAGATCCATTCTCAGGATTTCTAAAAGTTGATCCACCGGTCTTTTCACGAATAGGTTGCACTGTTTCCCTATGGAGGGCAACTTCATCCATAGCAGCACGAATATCATCTTTATTACCGGTTTGTCCTTCTAATAAAGCAGCAGTAAAAATAAACCCTTCAGGAATATCACAATGGCGATAGGAATAATGCATATCTTTCAAACTCAAAATATGACGTTTTCCTTTACGATCCAGCGCATAAACCTCAACAACACGTGCTGCGGTTTCAACACCATTTGCACCCGCATTCATTTTGAGTGCCCCTCCAAGACCACCAGGAATACCGTGATAAAAATGAAAACCTGCAATTTCTGCCTTTAAAGCAGCAGTAGCTAAATGTTTATCTGCCGTACCTGCACCAACTAAAAAACGTTTTGGAGAAACTTGTTGCACTTGCCCAAAACCTTTTGGCGAAAGACGAATCACAACACCAGGAACACCCCCATCACGCACCAGCAGATTAGAACCTATTCCTACAATTGTTACAGGAATAAATTCAGGCAAATTTTGAAGGAAAAGAGCTAAATCTTCCTCATCAACAGGCTGATAAAAAAGTTCTGCCAACCCACCAGTGCGAAACCACGTCACCTTACGCATCTCAACGTTAGGTGTAAGCTTGCCTCTTATACCCCCCAACAGTGGTTGCAATTGCGCCAATAACGCCTCACCATCAATGTGCTGAAAATTTATCATGACCATCAAATACCGACAACTGATGAGGCAATGCACACGCCCATTGTGTGATATTGCCAGCACCAAGAAAAACCACATAATCCTCTGCCTGAGCAAATGTTGAGACAAGAGACACAACATCTTCCAGACCATGTATTAAGCGCACATCACGATGACCAGCCATTTTAATATGCTCTACCAATTCTTGAGAACCAAATCCTACAATAGGTTCTTCACCAGCCGCATAAACGGGCGTAATCAACACTGTATCTGCATCATTAAAACAAGCAGCAAAATCATCAAATAAATGATACAAACGCGAATACCGATGGGGTTGTGCAATCGCAATAACACGCCCTTTTGCACTCTCACGTGCAGCACGCAAAACTGCCTTTATTTCAACAGGATGATGTCCATAATCATCAAATATTTCAATGCCACGCCAACTTCCTATTCGCGTAAAACGCCGTTTTACTCCGCCAAATTCTGCTAAGCCCCTTTTTATAGCTTCATTTGAAATGCCAAGTTCATGCGCAATAGCAATCGCCGCCGTTGCATTGGCAACATTATGCTGCCCTGCCATGGGCAAAAGCAAATTTTTTAACTCAATCTTTCTTCCTGTTTTGCGTGAGCGAACAAGAACATCAAAATGCGTTTTTTGACCATCCATCGAAAGATTAAGAAAACGAACATCCGCTTGTGGATTTTTACCATAAGTGATCACCCAACGATCATCAATACGGCCCGCCAATGACTGAACCTCTGGATGATCAAGACACAAAACAGCAAAACCATAAAAAGGAACATTTTCTACAAATTGCCGAAAAGCCTCACGCACAGCATCAAAACTTCCATAATGATCCAAATGCTCAGCGTCAATATTAGTAATAACAGCAATATCAGCAGGCAGCTTTAAAAATGTACCATCACTTTCATCAGCTTCAACAATCATCCAATCGCCATCTCCTGTACGAGAATTCGTACCATAAGCATTAATAATACCGCCATTAATCACCACTGGATCAAAATGACCAGCATCAAGAAGGGCTGCGACCATTGATGTGGTTGTTGTTTTACCATGTGTACCACCCACTGCAATTGCACGCCGAAACCGCATCAGCTCCGCCAGCATTTCTGCACGTCTGACAAGCGGCAAATGTCTTTCCTTTGCAGCAATATACTCAGGATTTGTTTTTTTAACGGCAGTAGAAAAAACAACAACCTCTGCATTCCCTAAGTTTTCAGCACAATGACCTATATGAACGTTAATTCCTTTTTTCCGTAAACGTTCAACATTTGCACTTTCAACTTGATCTGACCCTTGAACTTTATAGCCAAGATTATAAAAAACCTCCGCAATTCCACTCATACCGATCCCCCCGATTCCGATAAAATGGATAACGCCTATATCAAGTGGCATTTTCATCAAAAAGCTCCTCTTTTATATCTGACAACAATCGCCCTGCAATTAAAGATTCAGCCATATCAGCAAGGCAACGTGTTGCGTGAGGTTGCCCAACTTTTTTTGCAGCAAGCGCTTGTTTTTCCAATAAATGGGGCGTACGCAAAACTTGCGTTAAAAGAGAAGAAAGCTTTTGTGCACTTAAATCTTTTTCTAATACAATTTGCGCACCACCTACACAAGCAAGCAGAGCTGCATTGGCAGCCTGATCATGATCTAAAGCATGGGGATAGGGAACAAGCAAAGCAGGTCTACCAATCACCGCTATCTCACAAACGGATGAAGCCCCAGCGCGCGACAAAATAAAATGAGCATGTGCCATACGTTCAGCCATATCATCAAAGAAAGGAGCAACCTCTGCTTGTACGCCCATATCACGATAGATTTTGATCAACCCTTCTGCTTCACCGCGAACTTGCTGCACAATTCGCAAGCGTTTACGGTTCTTATCATCGAGTAACGCAATGGCTTCTGGAACAATATGTGAAAAAGCAGAAGCCCCTTGGCTACCACCAAAAATCAAAAAATTAAATGGCTTTTCCCCCTCTGAAGAATGATAAGGAATTTCGGCCGCCTTCAGCACAGCCTCACGGACAGGATTCCCCGTTAAAAGCATTTTATGGGCATAAGCGCCATTTGGCGACAACAAACCACCAGCGATTGCACGCACAAAAATTGCCAACATCCGATTGGCACGCCCCATAACAGCATTTTGTTCATGAATAAATGTCACACGCCTTGTTAAAGCCGCAATAAAAAGAGGAGGAAAGCTCGGATATCCCCCAAATCCTCCAACAAGAACAGGACGTAACTTATAAAACAACGCCAACGATTGCCCCATTCCCCTTAGTAAAGACCAAAACGTCTTTATCAGAGCAAAAGGATGGCGGCGTATAAATGTTGCCGATGAAACAATATGTGTATGCTCTTCATCAAAGCACCGAACAAAAGGGCGTGCTCTTTCATCTGTTATTAAATGAACATCATATCCACGCTCCTTTAATTCAACGCCAAGGGATTCAGCAGGAAAAAGATGTCCACCTGTACCACCAGCCACCAAAACAATAACTTTTTTATCATTCATAAGGCGTATCCAAGACAGAAGAGGAAGAAAAAGCTGAAAGGCGTGCTTCTGGCCAACGACGTGTTAAACTGAGCAAAATGCCCATTGAAAACGCAATTGCCACCATCGATGAACCACCATAAGAAATAAAAGGCAATGTCATGCCTTTTGGAGGAATTAAGTGAAGATTAACGGCCATATTAATAGCTGATTGAAAGCCAATCATCATTGCTATGCCAGTAATACCAAGACGTATAAAGCAATCACGTGTATTCATTGCTATATACAATGAACGCATAACGATAAAACCAAAAAGCATCATAATTAATAAACAAAGAATAATACCATATTCTTCAGCAGCAACGGAAAATACAAAATCTGTATGGCTATCAGGAATAATACGTTTTACTGTTCCCTCCCCAGGACCTTGCCCAAACCAACCACCATTCAAAATAGCCTCACGTCCAACATCTACTTGAAAGGTATCTCCTTCACCTGTCAAAAAACCATTGATACGCTCACGCACATGATACAGAAAAAGATAAGCTAAAACAATTCCTCCAGCACCTAAAATGAGAAAGAGAAAAATAACGGCTAGAGGCACACCAGCAATAAAAAACAAACCACCCCATGTTGCACTTATTAAAAGTGTTTGTCCAATATCAGGCTGCAAAACCAGAAGCACACAACAAATGCCATAAAGTACAATCGCTAACGTATAACCTAGAATTCCCCTCCTGCGTATCTGTTCCGAAAAAAGCCAAGCGGACATAACCACAAAAGCTGGCTTCATAAACTCTGAAGCCTGTACAGAAAAACCAAAGAGCACAATCCACCGCCGTGCTCCCTTTAATTCTGGACCCCAAAATAAGGTTGCAACCATAAGAGCAAGCGTTACAATAAGCAAAAGAGCACATAAACGACGAATATTAGGAATTGAAAAAAAAGAAATGGTCACCATCGTAAAAAATGCTGAAATGCTGAAAATGATATGCCACCGAACAAAATAAAAACTATCAGCAATTCCGATTTTTTTTGCAATCGTGGGGCTGGCAGCAAAAGACAACATAATGCCAATCCCCATTAAAATTAAACAAGCTGCAAAGACAGAGCGGTCAATCGTCCACCACCAATTAGCAATTGGGTCTCTATCTGCACGCGTAACCATGATATCCGCCTTATCCGTTTTATAAATTGTTTCAAAGTGATATGGTTCCCCGCCTGTTTAACAAACACTTTAAAAACTAAATTACACAAAAAAAGATTCTGGAGTCTTAACGCAAAAATATTTTTTTATAACTGATGCTTTTTATTGTAACTGCATCACAAAAGAGACAAATGCTTCGCCCCGTTCTTCATAATTTTTAAATTGGTCATAACTTGCACAAGCAGGTGACAAAAGAACCGTCACCTCTTTTGCCTTACAACCTATTGCGTCAACAGCTGCTTCACGCACCGCATTTTTCAAAGTTAAGCTCATAGAAAAGGGAAAAGCAGATCCAATAATGCGAGCAAATTCTTCCGCCGCACTCCCAATCAAATAGGCTTTACGAATTTTAGGAAAAAATTCTCTAAGAGACTCTATTCCTCCCTTTTTCGCCTGTCCCCCAACAATCCAAAAAATATCATTAAAGGTGGAAAGAGCAGGAGCTGTTGCATCTGCATTAGTCGCCTTGCTATCATTGATAAACAAAACCGCCCCCATTTTACGCACCTGCTGCATACGATGATCCAACCCTTTATAACTTGCTAAATGCTTTTTTATAGAGGGATCTGTTATTTTTAAAGCCTGCAATGTTGCCAATGCCATAAGAGCATTTTGCGCATTATGACTCCCACGTAACACCGCCATAGGAGCAAGATCTGCAAGCATATGACGCTGTCCTTGACGAACAGAAAAAAGCTTGGTTCCATCTGCATAAAAACCATTTTCAACAAAATGATTCTTGGAAATTGCCTCAATTTGCTTCCCATCATGAAGTAACTGTTGATATAAAACCTGACAAGCTGCATCATCAACTGAAATAAAAGCCTGAGAAGCCTGAGCAATCAGATGCCTTTTGGTTTGCACATAACAGGCAAAACTTCCATGTCGATCAATATGATCAGATGTCAAATTCAATAAAAGTCCAATGGTTGGCTGAAGAGAGGGAGTAAGATCAATTTGAAATGATGAACATTCAATCACATAAATACGTTTTTTAACAAATGGCTTAAGCGTCAATATTGCCTTTCCAATATTTCCCCCCATCTGCACATCATAGCCCATTTTTTCCAATAAATGCGTAAGCAAAGCCGTTGTTGTCGACTTTCCATTCGTCCCCGTAATCGCAATAAACGGAACATCTTGGTCACAAAAACCATAATGCTGTAAAAAATCATGGCGTGCACGAACAAACAATTCAATATCACCAATAATTTCTATATTTTTTTTTCGTGCCTTTTCAACAACCCAATGCGGTTGAGGATAATTTAAAGGAACTCCAGGAGCGAGAACCAATGCAACAAATTCTGACCAGTCCTCATCGTGGAGATCTCTTGTTGGAATATTTTGCCGACAAGCCATCTGCACGCTTGAAGGACTATCATCCCACGCCACCACTTCTGCACCACCACACATTAATGCTTGTGCCGTTGCTAATCCAGACTGCCCCAATCCAAACAGAGCAACTTTTTGACCTTTATAACACGTAACAGAAATCACATTCTCACCGCAATTTAAGTGTTGAAAGACCTATGAGAGCGAGAACAATCGAAATAATCCAAAAGCGTATCACCACTTGGCTTTCAGTCCAACCTTTTTTCTCAAAATGATGATGTATCGGTGCCATAAGAAACACGCGTTTTCTTGTTAATTTGAAATAACCAACCTGAATAACGACCGAAAAAGCTTCCACAACAAAAAGTCCACCAATAAGAACCAAAACAATTTCGTGCTTCGTAGCAACCGCAACAGTCCCTAAGAGTCCTCCAAGAGCCAACGATCCAGTATCTCCCATAAAAATAGCTGCAGGTGGTGCATTAAACCATAAAAATCCAAGCCCTGCCCCAACAACAGCTCCCAATAAAACAGCCAATTCACCTGTTCCCGATACATAATGGATTTGGAGATAATCAGCAAAATTCATATTACCAGAAAGATAAGCAATCAGAGCAAAAGATAAGGCTGCAACCATCACAGGAACAATAGCAAGCCCATCGAGTCCATCCGTCAAATTAACCGCATTACCCGTCGCGACAATGACGAAAGCAGAAAAAGGAATAAAAAACCAGCCCAAATTGATAAGATAATCTTTCAAAAAAGGCAAAGCTAATCCAGATGAGCCAATTTGCAGAATGGCAAAAGCAGCAATCGCCGCAACACAAAATTCCAAGCTTAACCGTGCTTTCCCAGAAAATCCTTTGTCTGTTTGTTTTGTGACCTTAAGATAATCATCATAAAACCCAATTACCCCAAAAGAAAGCATAACCAATAGCGATACCCAAAAGTAAATATTCGATAAATTACCCCATAAAAATGCCGATACCACAATGCCGATTAAAATCATTAATCCACCCATTGTAGGTGTTCCAGCCTTTTTAAAATGTGTTTGAGGTCCATTAGCACGAATCGGTTGCCCCTTACCTTGCCGCAATTTAAGAGAAGCAATGATGCTAGGTCCAAACAAAAAGACGATAAGCCCCGAAGTAAGCATAGCTGCTATCGTGCGAAAAGTAATATAACGAAAAACATTTACACCCGGAAGCCAATCACTAAACGAAGAAAAAAACAGCATCATGGAACAAAAAAACCTCTTAAAACTATGAAGAAACTGCTTTATAGCGATCAAGCAATGCAGTCACAATATTTGATGAACAAAGGCTATTGGATGATTTAATCATAAGTAGGTCGCCAGGAGAAATTTCTGCTAAAAGAAGCGGTAAAATTTTCTCAATATTTTCAGCATAATGAACCTTAACACCAGCAGACAAATCACTGACTAAAGATTTCATCGCCTCACCAAATAGAAAAACCGGATTAGCACCGGAAAGACGTATTGGTTTTATTAAATCACGATGAAGCTTTTCACTATACCCCCCTAACTCTAGCATATCCCCTAAAATAGCAATTCGCCGCCCCCCTTTTCCTACAGGTCCTGTAGCAAGAAGCTCAAGTGCAGCACGCATAGAAGCAGGATTTGCATTATAGCTTTCATCAATGAGATAAAATTCACCCCCATTTGATAAAGACAGTCGATAACGAACACCTCGCCCCTTTTGAGAAGAAAAATGGCGAAAAGAAAGAAAAACAGGCTCTAACTCAACCCCCATAGCATCACAAGCAGCAATAACCCCTAAACTATTTTGCACAATATGGCGTCCCGGAGCCCCAATTTGAACCTCCTTATCCCGCCCCCCAATACGCACAATCATAGAAGAACTATCGGTTAGAAGACGTATATCTCGCGCTTGATAATCAGCATCTTTAGTCCCACCAAAGCTTAAGATCTTCTTTACACCGCATTTCTTTGCTTTTTGAACGAGATAAGAAAAAAAATCACTATCCGCATTTAAAATGGCAATGCCTTCTTCATCCAATCCTTCAAAAATTTCAGCTTTTGCCTTTGCTATTTCTTCAAGATTTTTGAAAAATCCCATATGTCCTGCACAAATATGCGTAATGAGAGCAATATGCGGACAAACCAGTTTGACCAGAGGGCGAATTTCATCTCTATGATTCATGCCAATTTCAAAGATACCATAATCACTCTCCATAGGCATCCGCGCTAAAGTGAGTGGAACCCCCCAGCAATTGTTTAAAGAAGCGAGATTCGCATGAACATTCCCAGCCGTTGCAAGTGCTTGTTTCAAAGCTTCTTTTGTCGTCGTTTTTCCCACTGATCCTGTTATCGCGATAATCTTAGCTCTTGAACGTTTGCGTGCAGCTTGTGCAAGTTGTTCTAAGGCTTGCAAAACATCAGGAACGACAATGAGTGGAGCCAATATCTTTTTCATATCCCTCAAACGGTGTTCCGCAACGATAAGAACGCCTGCACCTCGTTCATAAGCTTGCGCAGCAAAATCATGACCATCAAGATGGTGCCCTTTAATGCAGAAAAAAACATCCCCTTCCGCAAGAGTACGACTATCAATGGAAACCCCAGAAAAAGTTTCTGGCAAGCTTCCCATTACAACACCATTAATTGCAGCAACAAGTGCTTGCTTATCCCATAAAGCTGTCATTTCTTTCGGTCCTCTAAAGCTTCTATCGCTTTCAGACGATCTGAAAAAGGATAAGTTGTCTGCCCTATAATTTGGCCATCCTCATGACCTTTTCCAGCAATGATGAGTGTATCACCAGCTTTCAAAAACTCCACCGCATAAGAAATAGCTTCACCACGATCTGCTATCTCTATTGCTGTTGGCACCGCCTGTAAAATATCTTTACGTATTTTTTCTGGCATTTCTGTTCGAGGATTATCATCTGTTACAATAACAATGTCCGCTTTATCCGCCGCAATTTTTCCCATCAAAGGTCTTTTTCCTTGATCACGATCTCCTCCACAACCAAAAACAACGATCAAGCGCCCTTGCGTAAAGGGACGAACAGAAAGCAAAACCTGCTCCAAAGCTTCTGGTTTATGAGCATAATCAATATAAACAAGCGCATTATTTTCTGTCTTTCCCACAAACTCTAACCGCCCAGGTGCCCCCTGCAAAGTTTCAAGCGCAGGAAAAACCTTACGAGGTGAAACGCCCGTTGCAATGGCTAACCCCGCTGCCATAAGCGCATTGGCTACCTGAAAATCTCCAGCTAAAGGCAAATCAAATGTATAAATATTGTTTTCCACACGACACTCAATACACTGTTTGGAGCGTTGATGTTCGACACGATTAATCGTGATAAATTGCCCCTTACGACCAATTGTCAAGACACGACGGCGCGCTTGTGTAACAACATCAATAACCTTTTGTGAATAAACATCATCAGCAAAAATCAAAGCAGGAGCAGATACAGGCAAAAGTGTATCAAACAACCTCATTTTAGCCCGCAAATAATCCTCTACCCCCGTGTGATAATCCATGTGATCTCGCCCTAAATTAGTAAAGGCACCAGCCGTTAAACGGACTCCATCAAGTCGTCCTTGATCAAGCCCATGCGAAGAAGCTTCAAGAGCGGCATGCGTCACACCTTCATGAGAAATTTCACAAAGAAGACGGTGCAAGACGACCGGATCAGGTGTTGTGAGAGAACCATAAACATTCCGTTTAGGAGAAACAACACCAACCGTTCCTATACTCGCTGCACAAAATCCAACATGAGTCCAAATTTGCCGAAGAAAAGAGACAACAGATGTTTTACCACTTGTACCAGTCACAGCAACAACTGTTTCCGGCTGAGAACCGTAAAAACGTGCAGCTGCCAACGCTAAACTATGACGAACATTAGAAACACGTAAAATGGGAACAGATAAATCCTCAAGAACAGCATGACAGTCTGTAACGATTGCTCGTGCGCCACGCTTTATCGCGTCATCTATATAGTGTCTTCCATCACTTTTTTTCCCTTGAACAGCAACAAAAACATAGCCCGGCAAAACTTGCCGAGAATCCACACTTATTCCTGTTATTTCTATTGAAGAAAGACTTTCATCTTCAACACATTCTGTAAAAACTGTTCCCAACAACATGATAACGCACCTTTATATTTATTTTACCGTTGTTTAACGAAACTTGAATTGCTCTTTTTACTTAAAAGAGGCTCATATTCTTTTTTAAAATCGGGTTTTACACCAAGAAAACTAGCTGTGCGACGAACAATATTAGCAAGCATTGGTCCAGCATTCATCGCCGCTGTTGATGAACGCTGTCCCTCTGCAGGCTTTGGTTCATCGATAATTGTTAAAACAACATAAGCAGGATCATCAATAGGAAAAGCAGCAAGAAAACTATTGAAATTTTTTGTTTTAGAATATTTTCCATTTTCAACTTTCTCAGCTGTTCCTGTCTTACCACCTACACGATAACCTTCTACTTTTGCATTACGTCCAGACCCAATCTCACTATTTAATTGATAAAGGTAACGCATATTTTGACTTGTTTTAGCATGCAAAACCCGTTTTGCATGGTGCAAAGTTTGTTCTTTTGTCCGTTTTAAAAATGTCGGAGCAATTAACCAACCACCATTCATTAAAGCAGCAGCCCCAACAGCTGTTTGCAAGGGAGTTGTTGCCATACCATGCCCAAAAGCAATCGTCATAGATTGGATATCCTTCCAATGATGTGGCACAATAGGATGAGCAACTTCAGGCAACTCTGTTGCGAGTCGATCCAGTAGCCCAAGTTTTTGCAAAAAATCACGATGTTTATCAATCCCTATCGCCAATGCTTCTTTAGCAGAACCAATATTGGAAGAATAAACAAAAACCTCCCATAACGTTAAGGGACGATTTTTTCCGTGAAAATCATGAATAATATATCCACTACTTGCTTTTATGGGCTTTGAAGCATCAATAATACTGTTTAAATGAAAAATATTGGAATCAAGTGCCATGGCGGTCGTAAAACTTTTAATAATCGATCCCATTTCAAATGTTCCGGCCGTCATCCGATTGAGACGATCACTTTTTAAAGCTTCAATAGGATTTCCAGGATCAAAATCTGGTAGAGATGCCAACGCCAAAACTTCCCCCGTATGTATATTTAAAATAACAGCTCCTGCAGCAATTGCCTTATAACGCTTCATAGCCTGAATAAGTTCATCATGGACAATTGCCTGAAGTCGCACATCAATCGAAAGCTGAACTTGTTTTAATGATTCTTCCACGGCAAGACCAGCGGCACGCAGAGCACTCAAACCCGCATCATCAATATATTTTTCCATACCTGCAATGCCTTGATTATCAACATTCACCATGCCGAGAATATGGGAAGTTACAGGTCCATCGGGATAAAAACGACGAATTTCAGTCCGAAAACCAATTCCTGGAATACCAAGGGCCATAATTTGTGTCTTCTGCATTGGTGTTAACCCACGCTGTATCCAAGAAAAACCAGTTTTTCTTTTTAAGCGCTTATAGGTTTCCTGCCAATTAAGATCAGGCAAAACTGTTGAGAGCAATTCAATGGTTTCATCCACATCAATAATACGTCGTGGCTCAGCAAAAAGTGAATAAGTTTTAATATCTGTTGCCAATAAACGACCATTACGATCAACAATATCAGGCCGCGCCGTCAGTTGAAGAACTCCTGGCCCCTTTGCTTCTTCAATCTGTCCACCTTCCAACCCATAAGAAATAAGGCAAGCCCCCATGATGCCATATAAAACTAAAAAGCAGAACAACGAAAAAAGCAAACGTGGACGACTAGAATAGGGACGACGAACAGAAACATTATGATTATTCAACGAATTCTTAAAGTGCTTTTTCTTCTGTAAGAATAAAAAAGTCGACTTCATCACTGCACGCCTTTTTGGACAACACCATTCATCTGAGAATCCCGACGATTTGCCAAAATATCTTGATTATCTTCCAAGATATTTTGTTTAATCAATTCTTCAATTGGATCATGTACCCGTACCGGAATGTCTTTAAATTCTACGATTTGACGCGGCTGTATAACTTCTAATCCAAGTTCTTTTTGATAACGTTTCGCAAGTTTTTGCATGCGCGAAGGCTTGATCATCACAGCCCACTCAGCATGAAGCAAACTCACCGTATTTTTTGCTGCAGCAATTTCATGCTCAAGATGAAGAACTTCATTCATTCGTTTTTGAACATCATATTTTACCTTATAAGTAAGACCTGCCATACAAATCATAATCATCACTAAAATCATATCAAATGTACGAAAAACTGTCATTTCTTGCCGCCTTCAAAACTGGCAATCTCTGCTAAACTAAATAATTTCATATCTTCTGTAAGAGCCTCTGCTTCAGTCCGTACACCAATACGCAACCGCGCAGAACGTGAACGAGGATTTTTCTGTAACTCCTCTTTAGTTGCCGTGATCCCACCTCTAAACAAAGGAAAAAATGTTGCTGGAGCAGCCTTTATTTCTGGCAGATAGCGTGATCTCATACGTTCTCCAGAACGAGTCGAAAAAAATCTTTTGACCATACGATCTTCAAGAGAATGAAAACTGACAACCCCCAAACGGCCTCCAGCTTTTAAAACGCGTTCAGCAGCAAATAAACCACGCGCCAATTCACCAATTTCATCATTGACATAGATACGAAGAGCCTGAAATACACGTGTTGCAGGATGAATACGATCTCCCGGTTTACGTCCTATCAACGTTTCGATAGCATACGCCAAATCACCCGTACGCAAAAAAGGCTGAACAACACGACGCGTTTCAATCATCCGTGCAATTCGTCCCGCATAACGCTCTTCTCCTAATATCTTAAAAATACGTGCCAAATCCCTTGTTTTTAAATGATTGACAACATCGCTGGCTGTAAAACCAGTCTGAGCCATTCGCATGTCCAATGGCCCATCTTTTTGAAAAGAAAAACCTCTTTCTGCTTCATCAAGCTGCATTGAAGAGACACCAATATCCAAAATAACTGCATCCACCTTCTCTTCAACGACACGATCAAGCTGTGAAAACGCCATATGGACCAAACGAAGGCGTGGAAAAAATTCTTCAACAAGCAATTGTCCTGCACTGATAGCATGAGGATCACGATCAAGAGCAATCACCTGTGCCCCTGCCTTTAACAAAGCGCGCGTGTAACCACCAGCACCAAAGGTGCCATCAATCACTTTTGCTCCAACCAATGGCATAAGCCCAGCCAAAACTGGCTGTAACAACACTGGAATATGGCGTTCAGCTCTTTGATCCTGCTTTATCAAAATAATCCGTCTTGAAGTTATGCTGTCTTAAATCAACAGCTCTCTCATGGCAACTGATCTTAGAATAACCTGGCCTTCAACTTTCACATTAATCACAATGAACGAAAAAACTAAAGTTATCCTAAAACAGATCCTAACGCATTATACTTAAAGAAATGTTATAATTTTTTAAAACACTCTTTGCTCAAGTGTCCATTTCAAACACATAGACTCCATAAAAGACCATATATAATTGATCTTATAAAATATCGCGTATCATCATGAAATATCAGTCGGCCTATAAGCCGGGTTCTGTAGAGTAAAGCTTACACTTTACATGGCAACCATTCATCTGGGACGGATGTTACCATCCGCCTCGTGCAACCTACCCGAATGACTCGCCCGGAAATCGGCTGCAAATTAAATTTTGCACGTCATTTCTATTTGGTCTTGCTCCCGGTGGGGTTTACCTTGCCACATTCATTACTGAATGCGCGGTGGGCTCTTACTCCACCCTTTCACCCTTACCTATAAAAATAGGCGGTTTACTTTCTGTGGCACTTTCCCTAGGGTCACCCCCGCCGGGTGTTACCCGGCACCGTCTTTCCATGGAGCCCGGACTTTCCTCACCTGCCGCCTTTCAGCATTGGACAAGCGCGGCTGCCCAGCCGACTGACATACTGATTTATAAAACATTTTTTGCTCCGTGAAAATAGCATCTTAAAATATTTTATGACAAACCTCTCTCAACAGATGTTTTTATTTTAATGAAGCCAGATAAGTCTTTACTTTTGCGCAATATTTCGCTGAAATGGAATTCATTTTTTTTGCAGCATGACCTGCGTTATATTTAAGGATTGTACCACACGTACTTCCACCACTGAGTTTATAGGCCCGTGCCAAATAACGCATACCATATTCAAGATTGGTCGCAGGATCGTACAAATCCTGTACAGAACCACTAAAGCCCAACCCTCGTGCCGTAGAGGGTTTAATTTGCATCAAACCTATTTCGCCAGCAGCCCCCTTTATACCTGCCTTATAATTACTTTCAACTTTTACAACAGCATGTGCTAAATTAACCGGAATATTATACTTATTTGCAAATTTCTGAATAAGAAACTCATAAGGACGATTAGAAATCTGAGAAGCAACACTCCCTAAGCCTTCTTTTGCTTCTGCAACATTTAAAACACTATGAGCCCAACTTATATCAAATACAAAAAATACAGCACACGCTATATTTAACAAAATTTTCAAAAATTGCATTTTCTTTCTCTCACTCAAAAATTCTCAAATTCTAACCGCAAATAATTTTCGAATGCATTGTACAAAAAAAGAAAGCAAAAGAACGGCTTGAAAAGGGAAATATTAAGACAATTTCAAGATAAAGTTCTGTATAAAAAGAAAAACTCTTTATACAAAAATTATAGACTTCTCTATATCATCAAATAAAAAAATTAAAAGCCTATAATTAAACTTATATCATATTAACTAAAATGATATATTCTATCAAGTTCTGTTATATCTATTGTATCAATCAATTTTTATATTACAAAATAGCACTTTAAAAAGATATGATATTTTTTTATATACGATGATTAAATTTTTTATTGATATCAATCCCACAAAGCAATAGAGACGAGATCATCTTTACCAAAGATCCTCGATATCGCAAAAGTTTCACAAAAATAAAACCCGTTATTGATGCTTCTTTCTAACCAATAAACACGCGCAGCATTCTTTATGGCCCCAATAAACCATTGACTAAAATCAACCCCTACCTCCATCACTGTGCATAAGGAGTCCATAGATATACAAAAACCATCATACGCTATTTACCAATTCAAAATATTGCAACAGACTTTTAGCTCTCAAGATATCTCAAAGAAGCTTTTTAATTCCTTTTTAAAAGAGTTTTTATCCACACAAGCCTCCCACTTGTATATACAAGAAACTGATTTTGATTTTTTCACCATGGATAAATTTAAAATGAGAGGATTTTATAATTCTTAAGATTCTCATTCAATATAAAATGATAAATTATCATTATAAAACAATATACTAAAAAAGTTATATCCGTTTTTTCCTACAACAAAGCTTAACAATTACTTGTGTCTATTTTTTTGAAAAATGTTAGAAAGCTCAATACCCCTAAAGCCTTTTTAAATAAAAATAGACCTCTCATCTTCATTCAAATATTTTTTCTTTGTCACAGACTATCATCTTATCAGCCTTACACCTCATTTTCAGAAATCATACAAGTGGATAAATATCCTAAAATCCGTAGAATAAAAAAGCTTAAATCCTTTAAAATTTTTTATTTTCTCATATCAAATAAAAAAATAACCGGCATATAAAATGCGGTTAACGTGTTTTATTATAGTCAATACTGCTTTTGTCATTGTAGCGGTTGATAATGCAATTAACTTGGACCAATACCCTTGATAGACTTTCTATCACTCCTGTAATGATTGCAACATTACCCTTATACTCCAATTGCTTACCTTTTGAGAGATAAATTTTGTTAATACCTTACAAATCGATTATCTCCTCGCACTTTTCAAGACTTCACGAAAAGCTCTTGCTCCTTAAAATAAAACCCAAAAGCGCGATTAAAAAAATAGCTAAAAATAAGTATTAGCAATGGAAGGACGAGAAATCGCTTTCGAGAGAGCCATAGCAACAGTTTCACCAGATTTTTGAGCCTGTTCACGACTCTGCCCACTTTTAGAAGCAAGCGCAATTACATCACGACGCAGCTGCGCAATAAACAACTCTTGCTGTTGAGGGGTCATTTTAGAAAGATGCTTGATGATATCTGGAAAAGATACGGATAATCTCTCTAATAACTCCTCCTCTGTTACATCAAGCTGCTGAGAAGACAAAGAAGAGTGACCGGGAAAAAACTGATAAACAACACCACTTTGAAAAGCAAAAAAGACAGCGCCAAAAATAAAAAACACAAATAAAATAAAAATAATACGATGCGAAAAAGATTCCATTATCTCTTACCTAAAGATCACAGAATACAAACATAGATTCCCTTTACGATTTCCCTTATAGCATTCAACAATGCCTCAATAAAGAAAAATCAAATTATTCAAAATAAATACGCTAACACTATCCGCCTAACAAGACATCCCCCTCTACATATTTACGTACTATAGGCGAAACAATAACAGATCTTACACTTCCCCCCTATAAAACCTTACACATCCCCTAAAACAATTATAAAAAGCCTGACTGAGGAAATCCTCAGTCAGGCCAGACAATCTAGGGGATCCACGCGGGGGGGGGGGAGGAGGTTCCCCGATTGTCCTCTTACATCAACCACTAAGATAGCCGATGCAATATTCTTGCTATGGAATAAAATTCTTTAAACAACAAGAAATTCTTATCATCTTCTACGCAAAAAAACATAAAAGAATTATAAATTATTTAAAAATGTTTAAATTTAGGCAAAAAAAGTTCAAAATGACCCAATTTGAAGCAATTTTATTTCAAGAAGCATCAATTAGAATCTACGATCATTATAACTTTTAAATAGTTTCTTTCATAACTCTGATGATCATATTAAAAAACAGTAATTTCTACGTATCCACCCTATAAAAATTAAACTATGTAAAAGTAGAATCGCTTTTCCAACAGCAATCACCACAAAAAGAAAAACGTAGATTTTTAAAATCTTACACAAATAACCGTAAAAAATGGAAAACATCTTCTTGCAAGAAAGCTATGAATTATTCATATAAAACAATAAATTAGAGAAATAAAATCTTATCTATATTTATAAAAAATTTCTGTAAATGATCATTAAAATATTGTTACATCCTTCATGTAACAATCAATGAGGAACTTAAACAGCTTAATCTTATGAGAAAATGAGAACTCTGAAGGTATTTGTTTCGAATCACGCGCCATCGTCATTCCAAGTAACGATAAACCATTTTACAATAACCAACAGTCTCTAACTCATTTTAACATAACAAACCGAAATCAACGCAGACATTTTCTCTTAATCTCTATCATTTAAATGATCCCGTAAAGTAATACACACAGTAGTTTCTATGCTCAAAAATTTTTATAGTCTGTTCTTCTAACGTAAACAATTCATTGATTTACAATCATAACTCATCATTTTACAATTTACATGAGAGATCTCAAGAACGTAAGGTTCCCTTATTTTCAATCTTCGTCTATTGAATTAATGAATAGCCATACTATCGCACATCACAAACAAGAAGAAGCATATGGATAAAAAACATAAAACGATGATGCCTGCTTACAACTTTTACTTAAACTAAAGACGATGGTGCCCTATCAATTTTACGCTATACCCACGGACTGCGTCATAAGATGAGCGGCAAACATAAAAAGAAAGAAAATACTTTTGGCAAAAACAATGGACTTATTTAATAACCTTCATAACTTCTCATGATAAAGAGATACGAAACTTTAGTGTAATATCACGCTTTTTTTCCTACTTTCAGCCACAAACTATCCCTAGATCATCGCCGATCTTATTTTATGAATATAATGCATTGTCTTACCCTTTTACTTTTTCGTCTTTTTAGAGCATCTTTTTGCACCCCTCACTAAAAGTTCCAAGGTACTCCTTATCTAAAAACCTGTTTTAAAGAGACATTTTAAGATCTATTGGGCACCACCATCTTTGACATTTATAAAGGTATGAGCCTTCACTATATTATATTGTGCGGCATTATATCATATTGCAGCCGCTCTCACATTTAGAAAATGTATGAAAGATGTATTTTCTTTTACAAACGGTATCATTAAGATAAATACCTTCTTTTGTAGCAGACAAACAGACTCTTTCGGATTCTGAAACAGGAAATTTGAAATGAGACAACATTCCTGTATTCAAACCTCTTATTGAGTTTAAAAAAATCAATGATCTTTTAAAATCAATATATTGGCTAATAAAATATAATATCAGGACACCTTAAATAATGATCCTCATAGGCTTAACTCTATAGAAGGTGTTTCATTATACAGCCTACACGCCGCTATAAAACACCAATACTCCCATATAAAAACATAATACAAATGTAAAAAACAATAGCTTATCAATGATTGAATAAAGTTTTATCTCTACGCTATTCCTTGAGAAAAATCAGAGAATAAAGTGCGTTAACAAACGCGATTTATGCAAAATCTACTTGTTTATCTTTGATATCATCAACTAATAAACGCGGATCACGAGCAAGCCAAAGTGTAACCATGCCCTCCTTACTATTTTCATTTTGTATAGGAGTAAGACAAACTGTTTGCTCTAGCATAAGTCCGGCATTTTTTAGCCACTTTTCTATTTGTAAAGTCGAAAATCCAAGACGCATATATGCTTGATCAAAATGTGAAGAATCAGCTTTATGATAACCCAAATCCACAATCAATAAACGCCCATAGGGACGCAAAACACTTGATATCTCATGAAGAAACATTTCAGGATTTTCAAAAGAATGTAAAACCCAATGAAGAATAACTAAATCAAAAGTTGTATCTCCAACAGACAAGTGAAAAACATCGCTATCAAGCACAACTTCAACCGCATGCGTATAAAGATTAGAAAACAATTTTAAGATAGAGTCTCCACCTCTTCCAATATTCAGCATCATCTGAAATGGTTTATCGCCAATGATTTCAAGTAAAGAGTTTTCTACACCATGATCTGCCATATAGGATGACCGTAATACATCCCGTTGCAACGCATTTTGTAAGAAATGCTTCTTCCTCGTTTTTTGACGCTGCTTTTTAACATCCTTCAAACGTTCTAAATCATGCGCTAACAACACATCATTCTTTGGTAAAGACGAAAGAATACCCATCACAATGTCTTTACCCCCAAAATCATGACAAAGCTTAAAATAAAGGCTATCCCCCTTCTGATAACGCTCAATCAATTGTGCTTCGTACAATAAACGTAAATATCGTGATATACATGCTTGCGACTGATCAAGAATAAAAATAAAATCAGGGATTGTTAAATCTTCATGACGCAAGAGCGTAAGAACACGTAAATGGCTTACTTCTGCAACCGCTTTCAGCAGCTCAATTATTGCATCTAAACTTGTACTTTTTTTCATAATTATCCCCTAAACATTCCTATAAACATTTGTTTATAGGAAAAAAAGTCAAGCATACAACGCATATTCTCATCTATTTTGTGCTCTCTATTTTATCATACTATGAAAAAAATAGGCTCATGTAAAAAACGAACAGATCTTATCCATCTGTTTCTCGTTATAATGATAATACATTGATTTATAATAATAATTCATTCATTTTAACTTGAATAAAAAACCAGAACACCATAAATTTTTCTCATTTCAAATCTATTTATGATAAATCAATCCAAATCATTCTCTTACAGCACATAAACGGAGGGAACATATAGATAAAAATACCTTTTATGCCCACCTCAAAACAAGAACTGCATACCATTGAGAAAAAATAAATAATATGATAGTGTCAGCTTGCATCTTTATTAAGTAAAGACGATAATGCTCAATGACCAGAGCATTTGTAGAAGTAATACTATGCTCTTCATCTCCTCCTTTTCATTGCAATTTTACAAGCAATAACCGGTTATATATCATGAGTAGAATAACCCTATCTAGGTCATAATTTCATAAGATGTCTCTTACTTTTTTCAATGAATAAAAACTTCCACAGAGCACACACACACTGTATTTATGAAATAACAAACACAATAAAATACACTATTATTCCAACAAAGTTGCGATAAGATAAAAATTCTAGCGTGTAAGAGGTTTATAATTTGCATGCTTAGGATTAAGAGATTCCGCCCCAAGACGACGAACTTTATCAGCCTCATATTCAGCAAAATTACCTTCAAACCATTCTACATGACCATCACCTTCAAAGGCTAAAATATGTGTTGCCAATCGATCAAGAAACATACGATCATGCGATATGATAACTGCACAACCAGCGAAATTTTCCAATGCATCTTCCAATGCACCCAATGTTTCAGTGTCAAGATCATTTGTCGGTTCATCAAGAAGAAGCACATTCCCCCCCTCTTTTAGAAGTTTCGCCAAATGTACGCGATTGCGCTGCCCTCCTGATAAATTTGCCACCTTCTGCTGCTGATCTGCCCCCTTGAAATTAAAAGCCCCGCAATAAGCGCGGCTATTCATCTCATATTTGCCTAATTTAATAATGTCATTTCCACCAGAAATTTCCTCCCAAACAGTTTTATCCCCCACCAAGGAATCGCGACTCTGATCCACATAACTCATGTGAACTGTTTCACCGATACGTATCTGACCTGAATCGGGATTTTCCTGTCCCGTTAACATTTTAAACAAGGTCGACTTTCCCATACCATTGGCACCAATAACGCCGACAATGCCGCCAGCAGGAAGTTTAAAAGAAAGAGAATCAATCAATACACGTTCACCATAAGCTTTAGAGAGATTATCAACCTCAATAACAACTTGTCCTAACCTTTCTCCAATAGGAATAATGATTTGCGCCTCTCCAGGACGGCGTTCACGTGCTGCTTGAACCAACTCATCATAAGCCTTAATCCGAGCTTTTGACTTTGCTTGTCGCCCTTTTGGACTAGAAGCGATCCATTCTTGCTCACGTGATAAAGCACGTTGACGCGCTGCCTCTTCACGGCCTTCCTGAGCCAAACGCTTGGCTTTAGCCCCCAAATAAGCAGAATAGTTCCCCTCATAAGGAATACCTCTACCGCGATCTAATTCTAAAATCCAACCCGTTACATTGTCGAGAAAATAACGATCATGGGTTATCAAAAGCACAGCCCCAGGATATTCACGTAAATGCCTCTCAAGCCAAGCCGTCGTTTCAGCATCTAAATGGTTTGTCGGTTCATCCAAAAGTAATAAATCAGGTTTTGACAAAAGTAATTTACAAAGCGCAACACGCCGCTTCTCACCACCAGAAAGTTTTGTGACATCCCCATTGGCTGGCGGACATCCAAGAGCAGCCATAGCCATTTCCACTTGACTTTCTAAATCCCAAAGATTCTGACTATCAATAATATCCTGAAGCTGTGCACTTTCATCAGCCGTTTCTTCGCTATAATTCATCATCAATTCGTTATAACGCTCAAGAATTGCCTGTTTATCTGCAACACCTTCCATCACATTGCCGCGCACATCTTTTCTTGCATCAAGCAAAGGCTCTTGTGGTAGATAGCCACAGCGCGCTCCTTCACAAAGCCATGCTTCTCCTGTATATTCCTTATCTAGCCCAGCCATAATACGTAAAATCGTTGATTTACCAGCACCATTTGGCCCTAAAATACCGATCTTCGCATCTGGATAGAAAGACAAATGAATATTTTCTAAGATTTTTTTATTGCCGTAAGACTTGTTGAGCCCAGCCATATGATAGATAAATTGACGTGCCATAAATTTCTCTTTATATTGCGCGATATTAAAGATTAGGGTTTGAAAAAATTGCTTTCGCTTTTTGAAACTGTACAGTAAATAGTGCTTACACCGTATCAAAAGCTTTTCGCTTTATATTGGTACATTTTTTCTAATCTCACAAGCCCCAGTATGGTTCTGAATGCAAAAAAACATCGCCTCAAAAAGCAAAAAGCAAATCTTTTTAGCTGTCCCTGAAACATGTTATCAAACATTGCCCATCTTTTCCATACCAGATATAACCTTGTATTTTTATCGTATTAAACCAACTTATCAATGTGATAGGATACCAGAAAGAAAAGCAATTCTCTACGCGCCTTCTTTTTTTGCCTTATGGGCTTTATATTACGCCGTAAAAAATCCTTCCCTTTTTTCATCGATTTTTTGTTACGGAAAACAATGGACTTCACCCCTTTCCTTGATGTGGCTTAAATTACGTTTACAAAATGACTGCCGCCTTATGGGATCTGACGTCCCAAGCCCAATGATCATGAAGGCATTGCATCAACACGTAGCAACAAATGACTACAGTGCACTCCCCATTGGTACGTGGTTACAATTCGTAAAAAACTATAAAACAAATTGTAAAAACTTATCCATTCCCCTCTTTTGGCTTGATAACTGTAAAAATAGTATCAATATTCAGCAACTCATTTCAAAACTTCAAGGCGAAATATAGCTTTTTAAAAATACGATAAAAGCGCGTCTCCTATGAGGAATATATTTATGGAAAAAAAAGCCTTAATCGTCATTGATGTTCAAAATGACTTCTTACTTGGTGGAGCACTTGCAGTACCACAAGGTGATACTATTTTACCCGCCATCAATAATCTCATAAATCATTTTGATCACGTTATCTTAACCCAAGACTGGCATCCCAAAAACCATTGCAGCTTTGCTTCCTGCTATCCTGAAAAAAAAACCTATGATACAGTCACTCTTGACTATGGTCCTCAAATACTTTGGCCTGATCATTGTATACAAGGAACACAAGGAGCAGAGTTTCATACATCTCTTAGAGTGGAAAAGGCACAACTTATCCTTAGAAAAGGCTATAATCCAAAAATGGATAGTTATTCTGCCTTTCTTGAAAATGATCAAAAAACACCAACAGGTTTACATGTTTATCTCAAAGAGCATGGTTTTACCAAGCTCATTATGTGTGGCTTAGCAACTGATTTTTGTGTCGGATTCTCTGCTCTTCACGCCATACAATACGGTTTTAAAGTCAGTGTTTCATTAAATGCTTGTGCTGGTATTGATGTAAACGGATCACTAAACACTATGCTTAAAACTATGAACGAAGCAGGTATAGAACTGTTAATGCTCTCCTAAAATATTCTTTTCTCATCTACCATTATAACATTCTGATTTATAATGAATAAATTTTTTTACCTATTTAAGAAAGGAACCCAAATATCGTAAAATTCTCTCATTTCACCCCTATTTCAATACCATTCTCTTAAAACATCATAAATAGGATTGATGTATGAATAAAAATCTTGCAAAAAAAACAGCCAAAATGCTTCTTATGAATCATTAAATGCAAAAGCAGTTATGATACTAAAAGCTGGTAAAAAGTATAGCGTAAACTTGCACCTTATATTGAAGTCAAAAAGCCTCTATACGTCAAAAGTTATCCAAAAGATTATACATTATTTCCCTCATGGAGGAAAATCGCGCAATAGTGTCAACTTTAAAACAAAAACATCAATAAGCAATAACATGGCATTTTTTGCATAAAAAGCCTCTCTCTATTCAAAGACATGCGATAAACAAAAGCGTGAGAAAACACGAATTTTTCATTACTTAGACACGCCCTGTTTATCCAATTGACAACGCTTAAAACGAATCGAAGAATACAACGCTATTCCAATAATACAGACTCCCACAAGTCCTGTTAAAACTTCAGGAACCGATATAATCGTTTGCAGATACATAATCACTGCAAGAACTAGAATTGCATAAAAAGCACCATGCTCTAAATAACGATAATGCAATAATGTTCCTGATTCAACCAACATAATTGTCATAGAACGAACGTAAAATGCTCCGATACCAAGACCTATCGCAATAATAAAAAGGTTGTGTGAAAAGGCAAAAGCACCAACCACGCCATCGAAAGAAAAACTAGCATCAAGAACTTCTAAATAAAGAAACGCCCCTACTCCCCCGTGAGCTACTGTTGTTAAAGTCTTTTGAGGAGTATCCAAGAGATGACCGACAACTTCAACACCGATAAAGGTCAAAAGTCCATAAAGTGCTGCCAATAAAAAAGTTATTTTATTTTCTGCGTCAATCTGACCTGAAACAAATAAGATCAAAATCAAAACAATTGCAATATCAATTCCAACAAGCGCCCCAAACTTTTGAGCAGGTCTCTCTATAACATTAAGCCAATGCACTTCTTTTTTAGAATCAAAAAAATATTTTAAGCCAACCATCATAAGGAAAGTTCCTCCAAAAGCGGCAATCCCCATATGTGCATCGATTAAAACTTCGGCATATCGATGTGGTTCCCATATCGCTAATTTGACTGCCGCAATGGGATTAATCCCAACAGCAACGACAACCACCAATAACGGAAAAACAATCCGCATCCCAAATACAGCTATCAAAATGCCCCATATAAGAAAACGGCGACGCCATAACGGATCCATTCTACCAAGAATACGCGCATTGATAATAGAATTATCAAAAGATAAAGAAATTTCCAAAATCCCTAAAACACAGCAAATAAAAAAATATTTAAGAAAACCAGTAATGCTTCCCGTTTCGAACCAACCAATAGCCCCTCCTAAAAAAATACCAATAATCGTGAAAAAAAAAGCACACCCAAAATAGCGTAATAGGGCCATGATCATTCCTCAAAGTTTATTTTCTAATTCAACTACAGCACACACAGTATAAATCCAAAGCTTGCATCTCTTTAAAGTTGCATCTATTAATGCAGGGGTGTATAGAATATATATGGTAAGGTTACATGAAAATTCTCTCAAAAAAAAAGCAAGAGACAAATGTAGCAACAAGGAATTTTGTTTTGAAGTAAATATCAATTGTCAATACAATAAATGAAAGATTGCTTTCTATCTACGAAAATAAAAAAATAACAAGAAATTAAAGCTATAATATTGACATTATATCATAGAATATTAATACATAGTGTGCTTTTATTATTTAATGATTTATACCATGATGATTTACCGAGGGAGATAATTCGTGGCACGTCCTGAAACTGAATCAAAAACCATATTTGGAAAACGTTTACGTTATGTACGTCTTGCTTTAGGCGATCCATCACGTGAAACCTTAGCTAAAAGTTTTAGCATGACAAAAAATTCCATTGCTTTTTATGAGCGTGGAGAGAGAGAACCCAATCTTAGTGTCTTACAAACATACCGCACGTTATATGGTGTCAATATTAATTGGCTTTTAACTGGACAAGGAAAAATGTTTGACACCGAATATACAAAAGGTGATTTTGACTGGAATTATTTTATTAAAAAAATCGAGGGACTGGAAGAAACGCTTTCCGATAGTGATCGTAACGAAAAACTAAATCAAGAAAAAATCGACAGTTCTTATGAAAAATTGCAGCAATATTTGTCAAGACAAGGTTTATCAAATGGTTTTAACCCTAAAACTACAACCTCTCTTATTGATATGAAAGCTAAAATGGCCAATTCTTATACCCTTAGCTTATTCATTGATTTACTCATTCGAAGCGTATCCCAAAAAGAGGTTATAGCTAATCAATAAACGTCTATTTAAAAAGAAAAACAAGAAATGATTAAACTCTACCAGTATGGAGAAAAGTGTTTTTTACTTTATCCGTGCTGGTGAAATTTTATATAATTTATAAACTTTGTTTCTATAACGACAGAAAAAATATTTGCGTTGTAAATAAAAGTATAGTGTCATTAAATTAAAAAAAATAATTTTATAGTATAAAATTCTCATTCATATCTTATTGACAATAATTTTTTTCTTGTTAAAAGAATAATAGCTCTCATAGAAATTATTTTTTAAGGTCAGAAAATTTAAGGGGCATATATTGACGACTTCCTAGAGAGACATAGATTAATGTTTACAAGCGGATTAGTTAAATATTTATCCTGAAAATTATCAGCTATTTTATGAGGTGGGAAGCATGTATTTTGAGGTGTTTCAAGGAGTTCACAATCAATGGTACTGGCGTTTAATCTCAGGAGATGCACAAAAAATTGCTTTTTCTAGTAAAGGTTACCCAACAAAACAAGATATCCTAATCAATATTGAGCAAATAAAAGAAATTACACATAAGGCTCTTATTAGAGAACTACAGTCCTAACGTTCTTTACCATTAAAACAAGCGTTTATTTTGTATAATGGTATGGTAGTTACTTTTGTGACAAATGAAAAGTGATGGATTTCCCCTCAATGAGAGAAAGTTCTTGTATTATTTCTAACACTCACAAATAACAGTCATATTCTTACAGATTATATGTTTATTTTTAATCATACTCAAATCTCTATAGCCTTTATCAAAAAGAAAATCTCTTAAGTTTTGTATTTTTCATAAAAAATAAACAAACATGAAGAGAAGATAAATCATCAATGATGAAATATATTTACTCTCCAAGATATTAATATCTTTTACGTTCATATTCCTCTTCTGTATCTGATAACCATAACTGGCTTACCGATTTCATCTTCATAAAAAGCAAATATCTCTTTCTTTCTATTATCATGCAATTTTTTATACCTATTAGCTGAAACTATCGTGGCATTTATACCTTACATCTAAAAGGAACGCGCAAAATTGTTTCCAGCAATAATATAAAATTTCTGGATTGTATAGACACACTTTTTAATAACCAGCCTACCTATAAACTAGTTTATCATCATAAATTCTTATTTTATGATCAACGACGCTCTGTCTTATAAAATTAAATGTTGTCATAAAATCAGAGTAAACCTGAATATCTCTTCCAATACAATCTCTCCATCAGCACCATAATTGGCTTCATTAAAGTTTATCTCTCTCGTCATTCCAATATTCCTAACACATTTCCAAACCCTTTAATGCAAAATATGAATACAATCACTCTTTATCATCTTCAGATTTAAGCATTTTTTTATATTTCTTTTCATTTTTTTCATATTGCTTAATTTGTTTTTTCAGTTTTTCAATTGCTTGGTCACGTCTTTTAATCACCATACTTTGCTCTCTAATAGCCCTATCTCGTTCTTCAGTCATCTTCATAGAATCTCTTAAAAACTCATGCTTTATTCTTCTAGATTCCTCTTTTAAAATTTTCACTTGACTGCGATAATATAAAGAAAACCGAAATATAACCCCGCTGCATAACAAAACAACAACCATTGCTCCCAATAAAATTTCGTTTACACTCATTTGGATCTCCCTTAATTGTCGCTCAAGTGATCATCTTGATCAATTTGTTTCATCCTCAATCAAAAAAAGAATGCAATAAATCGCATGTTCCAAGTGTGAACAGTCACTCTCGGCGTTCTTATTTTCTCCATTAAAGCATTGATAAATGACGCAAAAAAATCTCTGAAAGCGGCTAAATCTACACTCACACCAATTATTTGCGACACATTTATTGACACAAAATACAAAAAATAAGGAACGTCAAATAAAACTAACGACGCAATCCAATCATACAAGCCTTGCCCAAATCGTTCCTATCTTCCTTTTTTACGCCATGTGGAATGCGGCTATATATGAAAGTTTTTCATTATTACAAAAATCTTCAGTGTCACAAAGCACAGCATTTCTGTAAAATTTTGCCTTCCCACAAATCTTTACATCACCACAAACTAAAGCATCATTATAAACTCGAGCCTTTCTACAATCACGAGTATCACCACAAAGTTCAATACATTGAGCATTCAAAACTTGATCAAAAAAGACCGCATTAGCATAAACATATGCATCTCCACTCATATTTAAATAACGATAAAGTTCTTATTTTTCATAAACATGCGAACTCGTACGAACGACTAAACAACCATATGTTAATGCATTGTTATAAATAACAATATCATTATAAACACAGACTTCATTATAAACCGCAGCATCATAAAAACACATTCACCCCCATAAGGGCATTGATCGAATGTGCAATTCTACCAAACAACCACCTTTGTGGATCAGATTACCTTCCTGTTTAATAAAATATCCAAGATCACTTTTTTAATATTTCCCATTTTTTTACGCATATATACGATATACCATCTGATAGTGATCTAATTTATTACAATAAAGAAGAAATCAGTATTCTTTGTCTATGCAATTTACATTTTTTCTACAGCCATTATCCTATCTCTTAAGGCTCTAAAGCTTTGTTATATTCACACACTACCTCAACGCAGAATTTTTTTTACAAATTCTGATGTTGGGGTATATCTTGATTTATAATGCTGCTACGTATACTATCATAGTGAAATCTCATAAACATACGAGTGTGTATCGCCCTTTCTGGTATACACATTTACTTTTTCACAACCGTGGAACTAAGCAACCATTTTTATTGATTCGAATCTGAAAGTGTATGGGGACATTTTGTTATTAGTTAAAAACAACTCTATATGCTTCCTTAGCGAAGAGCTACACATGGATATTTTCACGCTCCTTGTATCATATATTCTGGATTCGCAACGCAATATTAACGCTATAGCGTAAATATGTAAAGGTCTAAAAATGACAAAGACTGAAAAAGATTGGTTCCAACGCTTAGTTGAATTGATAAAAAGTGACGGACGAACAATGATTGAAATAAGCAGAGCTGCAGGCTGTGGACAAAATTACGTCCAACAAATGATAAATGGAGGCAAGAGGCCTTCTGTAGATAAACTCATGGCTATTTTGAATACACTGGGAAATGCTAGTGCCATATATGTAATAACTGGTTTCAACATTTCCGATGAAGATTTAAAACTCATAACTTTGATTTCGTCTGGAGATAAAAAGAAGATTGAAGCCTTAAATGTTCTGTTGAATGAGCAGAATCTGTAGAATTTTCTACTTTATCCAATATCGCTTGCTTTTGAGACGTCGATAAAGACTCCCATTTCACAATAATATCAGATAAAGTTGTTTCAAATTTTTTATCATTCTTCATAGTCATACTCCATGTAGTCACACTATATAACGCTAAAGCGTTTAAAATATATCTCATACCTTAGAAAAAAATATTTGCAATAGGCAGTATGGAAGCAATTGTGTACAAACTTATTTTACAAAATCAGATGAAGTTCTATTAGTCATGTACCATGGTGAAACAGAAAGCATCACACGATCCAGACCTTCTTATGAAAATTGGTATAATCTATCAAAAACGCGAATAATGTTACGCAGATCTTGCGATTCGGACCAATAAAAACTAATGTGAAAATATCCCTGAAGACACTCCTGAACTCTATATAAGAGAACACGAAAGAGCTTTTTTGAAAAAAATACATCACAATTTATTCTACATAGCACTATCTATGTTTTTTTAACAATATTGCAAAGCAAGAATATAACAATGTTATAGGAATAAATTCTTATAAACAGAGCCTCACTACCTAAAACTCTGTAACACGTTTACAGGTAACCTCCCCTCTAAACGCACCTTGTAAATACTAATATAAGTCTCTATCATAAGCAAAAATGATACTATTAAAAAATAAAACGAATCACCACGCACAATCTTTTTACGTAAATTTGATACAGATTTACAACAAGAGAGAAATTCCCTTATGCAAATGAAGAATTATATTTTCAAAGTATGACTTTGAAGAAGAAGTATACTTTTCCCAAAAAACACTCTCCCTGCCAATAATTTTTCATAAGAGAAGAAACTCATAACAAAGATCAAACTCTCCTCACAATCAATACAAGGAAGATTTTAGCAATACAAAAAAGAGCTAGGTTTATCAAAATACGATCAATCCCCGATGAGAATAAAATCAAAAAAGACCTTTGGTCCTTCAATAACAATTCGAATTACATGCTATACTTTGAGCATTAAACAGAAAATACACAAAGTCCAAAATGGTATTTTAATGAATTTTCCAATATCATAGAAAACATTTCTTACAGAATAATAAAATGCTTATTACAATAGAATCTGGATGATGCAAAGCAATAGAAACAATCACTCAATTGATTTTTCAAAGAATAATTAATAAAATTCTTTCAGAGAATACGCCACCGTCACTATGAACAATATTTCTCAAAATATCAAATAGAATTCCTTTCTTGTGAAAAAGAAAATATCAACAAATGTTATCATCGTTGCCCCCATGATACATATGAATGCGCATAGATCACATTCTCTTATACACTAACCTTTCATCACGATGATGCTATTCGAACGTCTAAAAGACATTAACATCACTTAGAAAAAAGCAAATTTACACTAAATTTTTTTTGAGCCATTTGTTCTGAACAGGTACAATCTTTAAAATTGGTTTTATTGAGGTCTATTTATTTGCAGAACAAGTATAAATAAACTTATCCAATGAAGCTTTTAGCCTTCTATTTTATGAAGAACACCATACAGAAAAATTATAAAACAGTATATGAATTAAAAAAGTAAATAGGACACATATCAGTTAATCCAAATGCTAAAAGGTTGCAAGTGAGAGAACTTCTTTGATGAAACTAAGAAAACATACCATCATATTAAAGCGACTGAGAGAAAAAACTGCAACAAACAACGACTAAAAGATTCTAAAAAAACAGGAAAATAAATAAAAAACGAAAAAGGTAGAATCTCAAAACTTTTAAGCGATCTATTTTTCTATTGGACATTTCCCTATTGGTGGGCCCGGAGGGACTCGAACCCCCAACCAAGCGGTTATGAGCCGCTGGCTCTAACCAATTGAGCTACAGGCCCTACATAGGTTGTTTCTCTCTAAACTAAAATGCCCTATGATACAAGAGCTGACAAAGATTATAACCCATCTTTTTCTCTTTTTTTCTCTTTTCTATTGGTTTTTTTTCCAGTGCTCTAATTTCTTTACAAAAAATCTCAAAAATGAGAAAGTAATAAACTGATAAATATTAAAGGAATAGATATGATAAAAAAGAAAATTCAACCACTGAAGGGGTCTCTGGTTAAAACAGCTATATTAGCATTCACACTCTTAACCACTTCATTGACTGTGCATGCTGAAGCAAACAAAATAAAAAATGCAACAATCACAGTGACTGCAACCGGAGAAAGTCAAGCAGCACCGGATATGGCCATTATTAATCTAGCCGTTGTTACCTATGACAAAACTGCCCAAAAGGCATTAGCTTCTAATAATCAATCCATCAATGATATTATAAAAGCTTTTAAAAACAATGGTATCCAAGCAAATGATTTGCAAACATCAGGCTTATCCATTTATCAGTCGACCTCTGATAACCACCACGAAAAAAAGAATAATGAAAAACTCTATCATGTTTCAAATTCTTTAACCGTGCGCATTCGTGATCTTACCAATGCTGGTAAAATCTTTGATCAAGCGATGACACTAGGTGTTAATTCAGTTAACGGCATTACTTTTACCAACGCAGATACAAAGCCATTTTATCAAGAAGCACGTAAAAAAGCCATTACTGAAGCCATTGAAAAAGCGCAAACGATAGCACAAGCTGCCGATTTAAAATTAGGAAAAATTATTGAAATCAATGAAAAGGATGATTACTACCATCCAGCACCACGTCTCATGAGTAGAGCAGCAGATGCAAGCTACGCAAATACAAATTTTGCAGGTGGTGAATTAAATTATAATGTGAGTGTCACTGTAGTCTTTGCGATCGATTAAGTCACCAACTGTTGTATAAAAAATCACATTACTGGCCTTCACGTAGAAGACCAGTAATGTGATAAAGATAATCTTCCTCAGATAATAATTCGTCTTCGTAAATCTCTATCTGTTCGCGTGCAGAAATACGCGCGATATGTACCGTCTGACAATCTCCTGATACCAATGGATGCCACCAATGAAGATCTTTTCCCTCGTAAATTAATCTATAAGCACAACTTTCTGGAAGCCAACAGGCTGTTTTAACTGTTGTAATGTCTAGCGATATACAATCTGGTACAATTGATTTACGATGAGCATAATCTCGACACCTGCAGGTTTCCCCATCTAAAAGACGACAAGCAATACTGGTTGCATAAAGGTCACCCGTATCGTCGTCCTCAACTTTATGGAGACAACAACGGCCACAGCCATCACAAAGGCTCTCCCACTCAGAAATGGAAATCTCTTCTAATTTTTTTACTTTCCAAAAGGGAAGTTCTTCACTCATAAACTCAGGCACACCTTTTTAAATTAAGACGATCTATAAAAAATGAAACATTTAATTTCTATAATTTCATCTATTTTTGTCTCTTAAAAAGATTAAACTCAATGTATAGTTTAAACCATGTTCTTAAAATCCATCTGAATAAAAAGAGAATATTCAAAAAATAGCGTATATAAATGAACGTAACCTATTAAAACATCTTTTTGTAAACTTAACGAAGAATAAAATGCGTCACCTAAAATGATAGAAAAATTCCGCAAAGAATATACATTTTCATCAAAAAGTCCGTATGTTGCAATATAAGTTTATTCCTAATAGATCTCATTTCTTAAAAAACGAGCCGTGCTATACGCAAGGTAATGTTTTATCGTTCATTTTTTAAAAGCCCCCCTACTCTTTACTCCATAACCACCCTTTGCCCTATATCTATTGAGAAGTATAAAGCCCCAAAGATAAGAAAAACATTAAACATCGTAAACTTTCTAGATTATTCAAATTCTTCCTATGTTTTTCTCAAAAAAGTATCCAAGTACAACATGAAGCACCTCCCCCCCTTCATTAAGAAGAAGAAGGAAGCTATTAAAATGCACACGAATTCCTTTATTTAAGAATCGAGAAAACTGCGCAATTTTCGTGAACGGCTAGGATGTTTTAATTTACGAAGTGCCTTTGCTTCGATCTGACGAATACGCTCTCTTGTAACTGAAAATTGTTGTCCTACTTCTTCCAACGTGTGATCTGTATTCATCCCTATTCCAAAACGCATACGCAAAACACGCTCTTCCCGCGGTGTTAATGAAGCAAGAACGCGTGTTGTCGTATCTCGCAGATTAGCTTGGATAGCAGCATCAATTGGTAATAACGCATTCCTATCCTCAATAAAATCACCCAAATGGGAATCATCTTCATCACCAACAGGCGTTTCGAGTGAAATAGGCTCTTTTGCAATTTTAAGAACTTTTCGTACTTTTTCTAACGGCATAGAAAGCTTGCTAGACAATTCTTCTGGTGTTGGTTCTCGTCCAATTTCATGGAGAATCTGACGCGAGGTACGAACGATTTTATTAATTGTTTCAATCATATGAACAGGGATACGAATTGTACGTGCCTGATCAGCAATTGAACGTGTAATAGCCTGACGAATCCACCATGTCGCATAAGTTGAAAACTTGTAACCGCGCCGATATTCAAACTTATCCACAGCCTTCATCAAACCGATATTGCCCTCTTGAATAAGATCAAGAAACTGCAAACCACGATTGGTGTATTTTTTTGCAATTGAAATGACAAGACGCAAATTAGATTCTACCATCTCTTTTTTCGCAATTGTTGATTCGCGTTCACCTTTCTGCACCTGCATAACAATCCGACGAAATTCACCAATCGAAATAGCCGTTTCTTGCGCAAGATTTTGTATCTCACTTCGCAGTTTATGGATTTCTTTTGCTTCACGCACCGAAAACTCTTTCCAACCAGGTGTAGGCAAAGCAGCAATATAATTCATCCAATCCGCGTCCAATTCACGCCCTTGGTATTCTTTTAAAAAATCCTCATGGCCAATGCCATAGCTATTGGCAATCCGTTTCAGCTTACCTTCATTATGAATCAATCTCTTATTAATGTCATAAAGCTGTTCAACTAAAGCTTCGATACGATTTTGGTTTAAAGAAAGAGATTTTACTGCTTGAATCAACTCACCCTTTAATTGAATATATTTCTTCTTCTGAGAAGATGTAAGGGCCCCCTCTTTACGCTCTGCCAAACTGCTTTCAACATGCTGATCTTGTAATTTTCGTAATTTTACATAGGTTTGAGCAATAAAATCCAATGTTTCCATAACTTGAGGACAAAGTTCATTTTCCATTGCAGCAAGCGATAAGTTAACATCGTCCTCGTCTTCTTCATCATCGTCTTCAATGTTTCTCTCTCCTGCGCTCTCCCCCATATTACGTATACCAGAAGACATTTTTTCTTCTACTGTCTTATCAACTTCACTTCGCTCAATAACAGGAGCCTGCTTTGCTTCTGGACCAGCATAAGTCGTTTCAAGATCAATAATTTCACGAAGAAGAATACGCTGCTCTTTTAACTCGTCACGCCAGATAATAAGAGCCTGAAAAGTCAAAGGACTCTCACAAAGTCCCGCAATCATTGTCTCACGGCCTGCTTCAATACGCTTAGCAATGGCAATTTCGCCTTCCCGCGAAAGAAGCTCAACAGCTCCCATCTCACGCAAATACATACGCACCGGATCATCGGTGCGATCTGTTACTTCGCGTTTATTCGTTGTCGTTGCAATTGCGTGGCTAGAGGCTTCTACTAAATCCCCCCCCTCTACCGTAACTTCTTCTTCATAATTTTCAGACTCAACTTCATCCTCATCATCCACAACATTAACCCCCATCTCAGAGAACATCGCCAAGATATCTTCAATTTGTTCGGATGTAACCTCGTCAGAAGGAAGAACTGCATTGAGTTCATCCATCGTTACGTAACCATTTTTTTTGGCAAGTTTAATCATTTTCTTGATGGCATCATCAGAAAAATCAAGAAGAGGGCCATCTAAACTCGCTTGGCTTTTTACTTCTGCATTATCTTTCTGTTTAACCTTTGTTGCCATACCATAACTCCACTCGATCACGCCATAGTTTCTATGTGACCAGCTTTTTTGTTCTCACTTCAATCACCCAATAGTTTCTTATATATATTTCTTAAGAGATTACTATTAGAAAGAATACATTTTGTATACACCTTGTCATTCAGCCAAAAACGCGGGAAAACTCCAGAAGTTTCCCCGACACCTCTCAGTCCTTCTGAGATAATCTCTGTACCCTATCGTAAGAACCAATTTCCCGCTTTTCCTAAAATTTGCCCGCTTTTCCTAAAATTTAATTGTCATCTTTATAAGAATGTCACTCCACATAAACTTCCTCATCTAAAATTTAAGTGACTGATTCGCATTAAAAAAGCGAATCATTTTATCGTATCTTGTGTATTCCCGTCTATTTTTTCATCCAACCAACTTCCAAATCCTTCAATTAACGCTTCTGTTGCCTGCATCTGCTCCAGCTCATTTTTTACCTCACGAAGCAGATCAAAAACCTCACTCTTAGGATTTTCTACAAGTTGCTCTTCAATATCCTGTAACCTCTTATGTAGGTGGTGTTCTTGAAGATGCAAGTAGACAGCTTGTTTTAATATAGCACGTGCATCTTCTATAGGGGATCCACCAAGAATAATACGCATACCAATATTTTGCACAAGATATTTCATACGCTCTAACAGAGCCTTTTGTCCTCTTTTTTCTAAGAATGCAACCATCGTCTCTTTATCATGAAGCTGTTGGTCCCCAAGAATTTCCAACATGGCTTGATGAAAAATTATCAATTGAGTATTTTTTAATTCTAACTCAGAAAGAATTTCAAAATTTTCATACCACAACTCAGGATAGTAAGCTAAAGTAAGTAAAATCACTGCTTCACGCAAAGGGATAGATTGCGAAGAATTTCGTACTATTTCAGAATTTGCTAACAGAGAAAAGGTTTGATCTTTAAAGGTCCTATTTGGTGAAGATTGACCATATCGCCCTTCCCCCTTTTGTTTTGAAAAAGAGGGACGAAAAAAATCAAAAAGGCGTTTTTTTATATCTTGCAAATAATAACGACGGACATCTTCATCCTTAATCGTAAAAATTTGTTGTTTTAGTTGTTTTTCTAGCGCTGCTCGTGCCTCTGGAATTTCAAAATGCTTTCCATAGGTAGCACGCCACCATAAAAGCTCACTCAAAGGAATAGCTTTTTGCAAAAAAGAAGAAAAAAGCTGTGCTCCACCAGCACAAACAATTTCATCAGGATCTTTCCCTTGTGGCAACAAAACAAAGCGTACACAAACCCCAGCCTTTAAAAGAGGCAACACACGATCAGCAACACGAAAAGCAGCTTTTAAACCAGCATCATCACCATCAAAACACAAAATAGGCTCCTTCCCCATCTGCCATAAAAGCTCAATTTGCGCTTCCGTTAATGCTGTCCCTAAGGGTGCTACAACTCCTTCAAAACCAGCTTTAGTCAATGCAATAACATCCATATACCCCTCAACAACAAGGAGTGAATGAATTTTCTCATCGCCAACAAAGCGACTATTTTTGCGAGCTGCTGCCGCGTTATAAAGTATATTTCCTTTATGAAACAGCACTGTTTCAGGGCTATTGAGATATTTTGCTCGTGTATCTTTCTCTAATGCACGCCCTCCGAAAGCCACCACACGTCCGCGCAAATCTTCGATAGGAAACATAATGCGATTTCTAAATCGGTCATAAGAATCCGCGCTCTCCTCATGCACTGAGAGAAGCCCACATTCTTCCATTTGCTTTATTGAAATGCCCTGTGCACTCAAAGCTTCTTTCAAAGCTGTACGCCTTACCGGTGCAAAACCAATGCGGAAACGCTCTACAAGCTCTGGTGTAACACCACGTGCATCCAGATAACGACGTGCTTGCATACCTCCTTTATCGCGTAAATTATATTGAAAAAAATCTGTAGCAATTTTCATCACATCATAAAGGTCAGCTTTTTCCAGTTGACGCTGATGACTTTGTGAATCCAAAATAGGGAATTTCATTCCCGCAAAATCAGCCAAACGCTCTACACTTTCTGAAAAGTGCAGTCCATCAAGCTCACACAAAAAGGTAAAAATATCTCCACTTACACCACAACCAAAACAATAATAGCGCCCTTTATGATCATCACAATGAAAACTTGGCGTTTTTTCACCATGAAATGGACAACAACACCAAAAGTCTCCCCGTGAAGGCTTACTTTTTCGAGGATCAAAATCCACCCGTTGACCAATTACTGTTGAAATTGGGAGTCTCGTACGCAGTTCATTAAGGAAATCGGGCGGAAAACGCATTATCTCTCACAGAGTTTAAAAATTCTTTTTTGCATATTTAACGACTTTAGAGCATAATTCCAATACTTCCTCTTAAGCAGTTGTAAAATTTTAAACCCTCAACTGCATATATTTTTAGAAATGGAGAATAAAAAGTGATCGAATTTATTGCTCAATATCCGTGGTTAGAGGCTATTTCTTGGCTTGTTATTCTTACTATAGCTGCCCTTTTAGTGAACTTTCTAGGACGAAAATTACTTATTCACGGAGCAAAAAAACTCTCTTCTTTTCTCCCCAAAAATACAACGATCGATATTAATAATGCTATTCAATACATAGCGGATATCATTTCAGCTTTTATTCTTTCAATTGGTGTTAATTTTATCTCAACATTGCCCGATGCATTTAGCACTGTCATCGGTAATGTTGCCAACGCCTTCATTATCTTCTTTGTCGTCCTGACAATTTCTTCCTGTCTCAATGTCATTAACATCCTTTACGAACAACGACCAACAGCACGACTAAAACCAATAAAAGGTTATATTCAAATTGCTAAAATTGCACTTTTTGCTGTTGCAACAATTTTAATGGTCGCTACATTAATTGACCGCTCCCCTCTTATTCTCTTCTCCGGTCTTGGTGCAATGGCCGCGGTTCTCATGTTAATTTTTCAAGATACGCTTCTTTCTCTCGTTGCCGGTATTCAAATTTCATCCACTGATATGGTGCGTGTTGGGGATTGGATTGAAATCCCCAATCTCGGTGCCGATGGTGATGTTATTGAAATTGCCTTGCATACTGTTAAAGTTCAAAATTTCGACAACACCATCACCTCAGTTCCTATCCGTAAACTTGTGACCGACCCTTTTAAAAATTGGCGTGGAATGCAAGAATCGGGTGGAAGACGCATCAAACGCTCTCTTTTTATTGATCAATCAAGTATCCATTTTCTCACAAAAGAAGAACAAAAATATCTTTCCCGATTTAATTTATTAGAAAATTATTTCACGCAAAAAGTAGCAGAAATTGATCAATGGAATGCTCAATTAGATAAAAATCATGATGTCTTAGCCAATACACGCCGTTTAACCAACATTGGAACTTTTCGTGCTTATGTTTTTGCTTATCTACAACAGCATCTAAACATCAATCCTAATATGACCCTCATGGCACGACAATTACCTCCTACAGAAAATGGTTTACCTTTAGAAATCTATTGCTTTACGAACACCACCGTTTGGATAGACTATGAACAAATTCAAGGCGATATCTTTGATCACCTTTATTCCATTCTGCCCTGTTTCGGTCTAAAGGTTTTTCAAAATCCAAGCGGTTATGATTTTAATCAAGTATTAAAAGCAAAAGTAAAATAAAAACAATAAACTTCAATTTATTAATTTGAGGCAACCACATTCACAACAACAAAGAAAGAATAAAGTATCATGAATGGTTCATTGGTACTCCTTCATCTTGCCGGCGCTATTTCTTTACTTCTCTGGGCCACACGCATGGTGCGCACAGGAGTTGAACGCGCCTATGGCGACAGACTTAAATATAAAATGTGCCACGTCGTTTCAAAACCATTGTTTGCCGTAAGTTTTGGGCTTTTTACAGCAATGATTTTACAAAGCTCTACAGCAATAACACTCCTCGTTGGCTCTTTCGTTGAATCTGGTTTTGTCTCTGGAGTAGCAGGACTTATGGCTGTACGCGGAGGAGAATTAGGATCAGCAATCGTTGTAAAAATCCTAACCTATGATCTCACTCTTGTTGTACCCTTGTGTCTTTTAATTGGCACTTGTATCTTCATGACAACAGAAAAACGTGAATGGCGTCAAATAGGACGTATTATCATCGGTATTGGTCTTTTGATTTTATCTTTAGAAATGATAAGTACAGCGACAGAGCCTTTACGTGAAAGCGAAATTTTGCCTAGCATCATTCGTTATCTTTCAACCGATCCTGTTTCCACTTTTTTGTTGGCTGCTGGCTTAACCTACCTCTTACATTCATCTATTGCAGGAATCATTTTGCTGGTCAATTTTGCCAATTACGATCTTATCCATACGCAACTCTGTGTTGTCATGGTTCTTGGTGTCAACTTTGGCTCTTCTCTTATAGCACCACTTTTAACGCGCAACGCCTCTCCTAATACTCGCCTCGTTCCCTTAGGAAATTTACTCATGCGTGGAGCAGGGTCAATCCTTATACTTATCTTATTTCTCTCCTTTCAACCACCCATCACATGGCTTGGCAATAACGCCCCTACTCAAGTGATTAATGCCCATATCATTTTTAATGTTTTCATTCTCCTTGCTGGAATACCTCTTTCAAAGTGGGTTTTACAATTAACCACTCAGATCGTGAATATAAGTGCAAAAAAAACGCAAACCGATAAAACGCTCAATTTATCCGATCAAACAGCTCTTGATGATAGTGTTCTTGAACGCCCAACTCTCGCCCTCTCGAATGTCATGCGTGAAGTCATTCATATTTGTGATCTTGTAGACATCATGCTAGAAAAAATTATGGGACTTTATGAAAAGCCTGATCCCAATATTATTCGTGAACTCAACCAACTCAACACCATATTGGACAAAAAACATATCGCCATCAAACTTTATCTTGCACGATTAGCGGGACAAAAATTATCTGACGAAGAAGCTCTTCAAACGCAAGAACTTCTAGGTGCCTGTATAAAATTAGACCAAGCAGGCGATATCATTATTCACAATATGTTGATGCTGGTTAAAAAGAAACAACAAAAAGGTTTACAGTTCAGCAGCGAGGGCTGGAGTGACCTCCTTCGTTTCCACGCCATTGTACTAGCCAACGCGCATATAGCATTTAACGTTCTCGTCTCACGTGATACACACACTGCACACCTATTGGTACAAAAAAAAGATCAGCTACGAAACTTAGAAAAAGAGATGAGTTTAAAACATTTTAAACGTCTGCGTGAAGGGGATCTCAAAAATGTAGAATCATCCAGTCTTCATCTCGACACTGTGCGCGACCTTAAACAAATCAACTCTCTTTTGACCTCAATGATCTACCCCATTTTAGAAGAACAGGGACTTCTTCAAAGTTCTCGTCTACGCAACCCTGCTGAAGAACAAACAGAAAAAACTTAAACCTTTCAAATAACTTGAATAAAACACACATCACATCGATTATTCAATTTTGAATATGGTCAAGATATTGATTTAATCAAAATATCTTATTATTCGACAATTTAAATGAGCTTTCTGCATCGTAAGTTTCTTTCATTTAAAATCTATACATGATGAATGGCTCAAAGTCATCTGCTTGCACATTACAAACAAAGCAGCATGTAGAATAGAACTCTTGAAGAAAGACGTAAAAATGCCTAACCATCTCAAAGCCAAGACTGTTAAACACATAAAGAGTAGGTCAAGAGTATGATAGTTCCAACCTAAACCCGCCTTGTAAAAAGGGAACCGCTTCACAGTAGCAGCGAAACAGAAATACTCTATAAGAAATACAAAACCCCACAAAAATGCAACATTTATATCAAGATTGGTAGAGGTTCAACCTATACAGCCATGCTATAACGTATCAACGAAACAGTTTTCATTTTAAACATCATTGATATCAATTGGCAAGCTCCAAACTTTTAAATATCCATTTTACTTATTACTTTAATCACAATTGTCTTTTAAATGTAAAAGAGAGCTTAAAAAGCTTATAAATACACTTTATGAATTCTTAAAACATTTTCACTAATATTTTCTTCTTTTATTCATATTTCTCAATTAATTAATTTGTTTATAAATTAAAATGTATTATATAATTTATACTTATTAAGTATTATATATAATATAAATGTGAGTATTATTTTAATATAAAGGAAATTAATAAGTAAAATCTCTAACAGAAATATCCTTTCCACTGGGTAAAAAAAGAATAAACCTTGATTTTTACAAAGTTTACTCTAGTTACAATTTAAATTCAGGCAAAGGAGGGTATCATGGAAAATGCAAACATCGGTTGGATTGCAGCTATTATTATCGGCGGGATTGCAGGTTGGGCTGCACAATATATTATGAAAAGCCAAACAGGAATATTATTAAATATTATCTTAGGGATTATTGGCGCTGCGCTAGCGAGCTTTCTTTTTAGTCTTTTAGGTGTAAGTTTTGCTGGTTGGCTTGGCTATCTTATTTCAGGTTTTATAGGAGCCTGTATTCTTATATGGATAGGAGAAAAAATTCGATCATAGAGTATCTATTTTTACACTTTTGGGGATTCAATACAAAACTAGGAAACAACTAGCAGAGTTTGAAATATTCCCCTGTAACTTGTTGTTATTAATTTTGATATGATGGTGAGATGCTTAAGCTGCGATTTTAGGCATACACCATCACCGTATTATAAAACCAAATGCAGTAAAGAACTTTATAACGCACCATTTCATACCTATATAAACTTACGCATATCAGGAGAGATATGTTGCGTTACTTTAACGAAATACGAACTTATTTTTGTACCACGTGCGCAAATCCAGCTTATCTCACTGTAATAACAATTCATAAGGTTACAAAAATCACTAACGATGATTAAAGATTCTACCGTATAATGCTTAATACCTATACACTTTATCAACAATACCCTTTTTACCGAAAAACTCGAAGAGCTTTTTGCATCTTAAGAAATAAAGAGAGATGGCAAGAACAAAATGATAAATAATTTTTTCTAATCTATGAAATAATATTAATATAACTTTATTATAGAATTACTACATATTATGTGATGTAATATTTCAAAATTTTAACAATATAATATATTTTAAATTTTATAAAAATATATGCATTAATATAAACTTCTTTATTATAAAGAATACGATCTTCTTTACATCTCAATTCAAAAGATTTGAATATCTCTTCACTTTCTAAAGTATAAAATAAAGTTTTGTTCCTCTTAAAACTTCCTCTTTATATCATCTTGCATAGATGATTTTTTAGCTCTTCTTTATATGTGTTACAAACGAATTTTAAAGCACGAAACATTTTTCCCATTGCTCTCATGCGATAAAGAAATTTCCGTAACACATTGTGAAAGCGCCTTGAACAAAACATAATACTTTATTTTACTTTTTTAAATGAAAATAATCCTATAATATATACTTCCTGCATATCTTCTTTTAAAGACCTTTGCTTTCGATTTTCCCTTTGATATCTTCCTGTTAAAATCTTGCTGCTTTTATACTCCTTGTATTACAATAGAGCTATCTATTTAACCCAACATAACATATGGAATAAGACTTTAGCTGTGGAGTAAAACGATGTCTTATCTTGAAGATTCCATCTTACCACCTCTAAAGTGGTTTTCTGATCAAAGTCCTCCAATACCAGAAAACGTTCGCAATTGGCTCATGGAATCGGGCTCAATGACGCTTCGATTAAAGAAATATTGTACCTGCCTCCAAGTTCAACCACAACGCGAATGTTTTATTACGCGAGATAAATTAACAGAAGAAGCAGAGCATCTCCCCGAAAGTGCGCGTTATTGGCTACGTGAAGTCATATTAATGGGAGATAATAAGCCTTGGCTCCTTGGACGCACTGTAATTCCACAAGAAACCCTCCTACACAATCAAGCCTTAATGCATTTGGGAACTGTACCTCTAGGACATTATTTATTTAACAATGACAAATTAACCCGCGATTACATTCATATTGGTCAACAAGGTGCGCTATGGGCACGCCGTTCCCGTTTGCGGTTAACGGGTAAGCCATTGTTGCTAACTGAACTATTTTTAACAGATTCACCACTGTATCCCCACAAATAGAGGTTACTCATTTTATTCTGCATAACTTATAGATTTCATATAGCTTATAAGGGATTTAATCAGAGAAAAGAATTTCAAAATTATCTCAAAAACACATTAAAAACAAAGATTTCTTTTCAAAATATCCTTTTATTTCATCAACTCAGCTTAAAAAATCTCTTCCCTAGAAAAAACGTTCTAAAATTCTGATTTTCTTATCATTAAAACCAGCACTTGAATTAAAAAGATACACACCATATTGATAAAACCATCTACGTTTAAATTTTTTGCTGAATAATCACTACTCTAAATACGGTAACTCTTTATCAAACAAATGCTTTGAAACAGCAAAAAAGACAATAATACACTCCCCAAAATTGGAAATCTGTATCAATTAGCTTAATCATTCTGTTTTAAAATTTTTAACAGTGCGAATAATAGATTTTTTTTAAAAAGTAAAAACTCTATAATATTTTTGTTTTTTAATGGTCTAAAAGCTTTGAAAAACAGAAAATATAATACATAAAAGATGTTTCATTGCTCTATGAGAGCCTAAAAAGTTTAGTTGATATCAAAAAGTTATTTTTTTGATAATAGTATGTGTGTACAAAATAAATGAAATTTATTAACATCCTACTAACTTACAAAGGCGACGCACAATAAAAAATATTTTCCAATCCCCTTGAATTAACAAGATCTATTGCAATTTCTTACGAAGACTATTGCACACTTTAGAAAAATTCATTTGCCCCGCATACCGTTCCTTAAGCCATGCCATCACCTTACCGATATCGCGTAATTTTTCAGCCTTTGTTTGTGCCAAAGCTTCACAAAGAACTTGTTCTATTTCCATCTCCTTAAGTTGATAGGAAAGAAATTCACGAATAACTTCTATTTCTGCTTGTCCTCTCTCTGCCAATTCCAAGCAACCAGACTCTTTATAGGCTCGCATCAATTCTTCACGCTGTTGAAGCATTTTAGTGAAAACAGACTGTATCTGCTGATCATCCACTTCTAGCTTCCCTTCATCATAATAAAGAATATCACGATCCCTAACTGCAGCATTCATTAAACGAAGTGTAGCAAGACGCGCACTATCTTGCGCTTTCAAAGCAGCCCTAAGAGCCCCATCAATCTGGTTACGCAACATAAGTTTATCCAATTTTGTTCAAGAAGAAGATGCCTTTTAACCAATCTTTATCCATCTTGCAATGGAGGATAAAAAAATAATTAAGGACTCGATCTTCGAAAAGCTAAAACAAGACTTTACCTCTTCATTGAATGTACTTATACTGCCTACTTCAAGCGAAACGTTACCAGAATAATATACACAGCATCTGTTAAAGGTATGATTTTTGTGTAAAGTTGATCATTATACCTTTCAGGGAATAAATTGTGGATACATACTATGATACAAACAACTTCACCCAGCCACCCTTGGAGTATCAAAAAACCTACAGCCCTCTTAGTCTTAGCAGATGGAACCATTATTGAAGGTAAAGGAGCAGGTGCTACAGGTATCGCTGAAGCTGAAGTGTGTTTTAACACCGCCATCACAGGCTATGAAGAAATCCTCACCGACCCGTCATACACACAACAAATCGTTAATTTTACTTTTCCTCATATAGGAAATGTAGGGGCAAATAGCGAAGATATTGAAGATCTCTCTCCTCTCAATTGTCATGGTGCTGTTGGCGCTATTTTCAAAGCAGACATTACACATCCCTCAAATTATCGATCCAATGAAAATCTTCATCAATGGCTTAAAACGCGTAAAATTATTGCACTTTGTGGTATTGATACACGTGCGCTCACAATTCTTATTCGTGAAAAAGGTGCGCAAAATGCTGTCATTGCACATGATGCTAATGGAAATTTTGATATTCCTTCTTTAAAGAGGCGTGCGCAAAAATGGCATGGTCTCGTCAATCTTGACCTTACGAAAGATGTGACATCTCAATCATCAATGCAATGGGATGAAAAAACATGGAGTTGGAATAAAGGATACGGTACAAACAATGTGCACAATCTTCATATCATTGCCATTGACTATGGTATTAAACGCAATATTCTTCGCCTTATGGCAACACAAAAAGCCCGCATTACTGTTGTACCTGCCCACACAACTGCAAAAGAAATTCTGGCAATGAACCCTGATGGCGTTTTTCTTTCTAATGGACCAGGAGACCCCGCAGCTACGGCTCAATATGCCGTTCCAACAATCAAAACATTAATTGATCATAATTTACCAGTTTTTGGAATATGTCTTGGTCATCAACTTCTCGCTCTTACGGTTGGTGCAAAGACCGTGAAAATGCACCAAGGACATCATGGTGCCAACCACCCAGTTAAAGACCTTAACACTGGAAAAGTTGAGATTGTATCGATGAATCACGGTTTTGCCGTAGATTCTACCTCTTTACCACAACATGTTCAAGAAACACATATTTCTCTCTTTGATGGCTCAAACTGTGGTATTCGAATCATTGGAAAACCTGTTTTTTCTGTTCAATATCACCCTGAAGCTTCTCCGGGACCACAAGATAGCCACTACCTCTTTCAGCATTTTAGTGATCTCATTATGAATTATAAAAAAATATCTTAAAATAAAAAGCCTCACCTTTTAGCTTCTCTCCTTTAAATTATATCATCTTCCTACGCACAATTATATTATTTTTATACCTACAACTTATTAAATAAATATTCTTATTTATCATTCTGAAACTAAAAAGAGCGCTCTGAATAGCTTAAATTTTCTCATTCCTCTCCTCTTAAGGTCGTATCCATCAAAATCATTGGCTTCTCCCCCCAAGCAAGATAAGTGGGTCGATAAAAACCATTTTTAAAAAGAGTAAAGTGCCTAATATTCAAATAAGCATTTGATTCACAATACAATTTTAAGCATTCTATTGTGCATGAGAAACATAACCCCTCCTAAAGAATAAAAAAAATTAAAGTGTGAGACAGTGCAACAAATCTCTACTTTTTAAAAGATATTGCCGTAGATGGTTTTGAAAACTGTAAAGTCGAATAAAAAAGTAATCGCAAAACAGAAAACATCTTTTCAATTTTACAACTTTATATTCTTCCAAAATGAGGTTTTCTTCGATTCCAGAAATGATGCCAACAAATATAAGCAATATTTTACTTCCAATTTGCCATATAAAATTTGAAATTGTTCATACAATACTGATACATCTAACTCAGATACGTTTTAATCTTTTTTTTCAATATGCTGCTACATTAGCACTGGATATTAATTTGCAAGCAATAGAAAAAATACGGTCTCCCCTATACAAACAATATCACAAAAAACTTTCTGCCTATAAAATGATACATTTTGTTTATCTTGTGCATTCTCTAGCAAAATAGTACGTACCAGCCCCTCTCAACAAATTAACGTACCCGCAAAGCAAAAATGACCGTTGCAATGACAAGAAGCAAAAAACCTCCTATAAAAGGAGCACCAGAAAAATAAAACAGTGCATTTTTATCTGTAAAACATTCAAAGAGAAACACATAAAAAACAGAACCAAATATTAAACTTAACGAAATAACAGATGTCATTGCTCCTTGCAGTTCTCCTTGTACATTTGTTGGTACCTGCGCTGAAGCAATAGCACGTATAGGTGCCTGAACAAGATATTCAAGCATTGTGCACGCACAAACCATATAAACCATCCACCCCTGCGTCGCAAATGTATAGCCCAGCATAGCAACGGAGGCAAACAAAAGCCCCACTATAACAATATGCCAATCACTCCATCGTTTAGAAAAATAAGGCAAAATGAGAGCGACTACAATAAATTGGCCTATTCCAAAAACACTATAGGAGATCCCAATAGAAAAAGAACTCCAATCATAGCGTTCTTTTGCAATGAACGCCCAAATGCTTAACCATACAGATTCCGCAAACCAATAAAGAAAAAAGACCAATAATACCCAAAGAACCATCGGATATTGTTTCAGGTGCCAAAAAGCACCTAAGGGATTTGCCCGCTTAATATCAAAAAAGCGCCTATTCCATAAAGAAAGAGTTTCTGGAATCATAGCCCAAGAAAAAATAAAATTAATGAGTGAAAAACCAGCAGCAAAATAAAACGGAATACGCGGACCAAACTGACCTAAAAAACCACCAATAAACGATCCTAAAATAAACCCCAATGCGGATGCAACGCCTAACAGACCAAAATTGCGCGTACGGGTTTTATCATCGGATATATCGGCAAGATAAGCTGTACAAGTTGCAAAACTAGCGCCACTTATCCCCGATAAAAGACGCCCGATAAATAACATAGAATAGCTCCATGCTATAGCACATATGAGATTATCAAGAGCAAAGCAGATAATAGAGACAAGCAAAATAGGACGACGACCATAACGATCAGAGAGATTACCAATAACAGGAGCAAACAAAAACTGCATCACTGAGTAAGCAGCAAGTAATTTTCCTCTTTCTACAAAAGATGCACTGACATCTTTTCCAGTTAACTGAGAAAAATATTCAGGCAAAACAGGACAAATGATCGCAATACAAAGAATATCTAACAATAAAGTGATGAACACTAAAATGAGCCCACGCTGAACAAATTTCGGATTGAGCATTTGGTCTTGCATAACATACACACTATTTTACGCATACAATGACTCCCCCGCTCTATTTTAACTCCCTTTTCCTTTTAAAAGTATTCTATACCGTATATTTTTCACATATAATATAATAACAAAGTAAAAATTACAAAAAGAGTCAAGATAAAAATATAAAATTATTTTTTACTTGATATATCATTATCAAAATATAAAAATATCTTTTATATTAAATGAAAAAATATTTATGAGAATAAATAATGAATAATTAATAGTAAAACATAGAGTATTAAAATAACTTTTGAGATATTATAATTAATTTTACAATACATTATTATCACTTCTCATACTGCTAATTTTTAAAACATAAACTCTATTAGATACATCAATACCATATAATAATTTAAAACTTTAATAATCATAGTAAAAATATATTAATACTGTAAAAATTGTTTATATTTATTGAATAAATCAAGATTATATGTTATTATTACATTTAAATGCTAATAAGCATAAGAAAACAGTTCTTTTAGTACGTGTTGTCCATAAACTGTTAAATTCAAAAATGGTGTATAAAATGCGAAAAATATCCCTATTAATTATCACTTTAATGTTAGTGATAGGACGTGATGTCGAAAATTCTTATTCACAAGAGGGGGGGATAGAAAATAAAATAGAAACACAACAAACAACCAGCGTAGAGCTAGATCCCTATACTTTAAATAAATTAAATGCTCTTCTCAAAAAACGTTCAGAAATAAATGATCACGAAAAAGGAGCCATGATTGACTTTCTTTCTGAAGCTTTTTTAGGAACACCTTACAAAGCCCATATGTTACATGGCTCAGAAAATACACCAGAAAAACTGATTATTGATTTTAGAAGCTTAGATAACTTCATTTGTATGGATTATATTGAAGCATTGCGCAAATCAACAACCCCAAAAGAATTCATAAATAACATCATAAAAACGCGTTACATTAAGGGTAATGTTCACTTTTTAAACCGAAAACATTTTTTTACAGACTGGGCTTATAGAGAATATAAACTCGCCACTGATATTACCGCTGAAATAAGTCCTCATGCAGTCAGCGTAGAAAAATATCTCAATAAAAAAGCTGATGATAGACGCTATCTTCCTGGACTTCCAGTTGTGAAACGCACAATAACGTATATTCCAAGTAACTTTATTAATGAAGAGGTTATAAGCCGTTTAAAATCAGGGGATTTCATTGGCATTTATACAAAACTTGCTGGATTGGATGTAACACATGTAAGTTTCTTTATCATGACAGATAAAGGGCCAATGTTACGACATGCTCCTTCACACAAAGAAAATGAAAAAGTCGTCGATACGCCTTTTATGGATTATGTTGCAAAAACACCAGGAATCGTCGTTTTAAGAGCCCTTGAATAACATCATAGCGATATGAAATAGCTTTTCTATTCTTAATAGATATACTGAAGCTATTCAGATAAACGTCTAACTTTGTATAATCTACACGGATAAAATCATATTTGAAGAATGGCGGTTATAATTACCTTTACTGACTGAAGGCTGAAGGCAAGCAAAACTCTGTTATTTCTTGTATCATACTTTCTTTTCATATGCTCGAGCTAAGAATTATCTATAGACCACCGCCATTCTAATCTTTATGAATATAAAAAATATTTTTTTGCAAGCATAAGTAAAATAAGGTACGTTATGATTATTGTCTCACAAAGTATTTTATATAAAATTTATAATTAAGCTCTATTTCCTCTCGCCCTCAAAAACAAGAGATCTATTCTTGACAGCCCCGTAAACAATACATCTTCTTAAGCCAATTTCAGCGGATAACCATTTCATGTAATTCAATTAAACGCCACCAGCAAGCCTTACTGCTCGGCATTGACCGCGCACTCAAAAAATGCTTAAGAGATCAAATTTTATAGGTCTTATCTCACCACACCTTAAATGACAGTGTACGATAACAGAATAAATCTTGCCTTAAGAGACTCTGTTTAATCTTCCCCTTTATTGATGCAAAAATACAATCAACAAAAGAGCATCATCGTATTTTCAAGAGATATGAGTTGCCACACCGTAAAAAATTAATGTTCGTAACATGACAACCCATTTGAAAAAATCTTTTTATATAAAAGGGATCACCGTTGTACCAGGAGGCAATTTTGCCTCATCTTCAGGCTCGACATGAATAGAAATACGCACATTATCAAATTCTTTTTGAAGAACAGCTTCAATTTTATCACAAATTTTATGTGCTTCTCCTACCTGCATTACAGCAGGCACAACCAAATGAAACTCTATAAAAGTAACCCTCCCAGCAACACGCGTCCGCAAATCATGGACCTCAAGCGCACCCGATGCATTTGCAGAAATCAGCTCCCGAATCCGCATGCTTTCATTCAATTCAACACCAACATCCATTAATCCCTGAACAGCATTTCTAATCACCTTCCAGCCCTGTAAGAGAATATTAACGGCAACGATTATCGCTAAAATTGGATCTAAAGCTCCCCATCCTCCGACAAAACCGGCAATCAAACCAATTAAAATTGCAAGCGACGTAAAAACATCTGTTATAAAATGTACTCCATCAGCTTTAAGAGCCGGTGAGCGATGGAGTTTTCCCTGCCCAATAAGAACCATTCCCCACATACAGTTTATGACAGTTGCAATAAGATGAATAACAAGCCATATTCCAGGTTTCTGCAACAATTTAACGGTAGAAAGAGCTATCCATGCTTCTCTTAAAATAACAATTGCCGCAATAATAATGAGTACCCCTTCAAGAATTGCGGAAAAATATTCCGCTTTATGATGCCCAAAGGGATGATCATGATCTGCTGGCTTCATACTCACTTTAACAGCCCACCATGCTGCCAATGACGCAAGGATATTAACGATTGATTCCAATGCATCAGAATAAAGTGCAACCGAACCTGTAATGTGATATGCCCAATATTTCAAAGCAAAAACAATACACGCAATAAAAATAGAGTATAAAGTTAAGCTTTGTATATTGATTTTTACATCCATGAACCTCATCCTTTTCTTCACGAAATAGGGAATTAATATTTTCAACCATATCATTATACTTTTGGCATAACGACGATCTTTCCTCAATATTACAGAAGCTTCATCATACAATAAACGCCTCAGCTCACCATTATTATCGTAAAAACTGCTCAGTTACACGAACAGCACCAATAAATAAAGAAGAGAGAAAATAATAGAAAGAAGAGCTTTCCCAAGAGCAATCAAACACATAACCTTCATTATTAATCGTTTTCTGAATAACTTGAAGCCATCTCACTTCTCATAAACGAAAAACTTGTTTTTGCTCAAATCTATCATGATCATGCATTATTTTTCAGTCTTATGATGTGCATTATAACCCATCTATAAGCCATCTTTGCACCTTAGAAAAAATATCTTAGCACTCTACGGTAACTTTACAGGTCAACAGGATTTTAAAATATGATTTACTGAAAAATTTAGATATAAAAAGAAGAACAATGATTACCCTCAAAAAAAAGAATCTGGGCATTGGGGACCCAGATTCTTTTCCCTTAAAAACTAAGGGCATACAGAACTTGGGAAATAGCGGGGACCCAAGACACTGCACCCGATACGAGAAAAAATATATGATTCCGTATCAGTATTTTTACATTATACCTATGGTTGCATATTGTCAATACAAATTCTACCATAAGTTTTAAAAAATATTTTTTTATCTCTTCTTTTTAAAATAAAACAAATTCAAACATCTGGAAATCATAAGAAAAAAGCACTAAAAATCTCGCATGCATTTGAATATCATAACAATCAATGAAACAGATGATCCACGCCTAAAAGCCTATCATAATATCCGTGAAAAAGATCTTGTTGGACGGCAACATCAATTTATTGCTGAAGGCAAAGTAACATTGTCCGCATTACTACATTCGAAAGAGTTTTCTGCCATCTCACTGCTCATCGTAGCAAACCGTCTCTCTGGACTTCTACCGCTTTTAGAAAAAACACAGCCCCTATGTCCCATTTATTGCGTTCCACAAAAAGTTATGGATAATATCACCGGCTTCCATGTTCATCGTGGTGTTCTGGGTATTGGTAAACGCAAAATACTGCCATCCTTACAAAGTTTTTTACAATATCTTCCAGAAAAAGCTTTGATTCTTGTTTTATGTGGTATCTCGAATCACGATAATATGGGATCAATTTTTCGTAATGCAGCAGCCTTTGCCAGTAATGGCATTATTGTCGACAAAACCTCATGCGATCCACTTTATCGCAAATCAATAAGAGTTTCTGCCGGCGCTGCTTTAAAAGTACCCTATACGCAAAACGCTGATATAGATGACATTATAGCTGCTCTAAACGATGAAAACTTTCATCTTTATGCACTCTCCCCTTCTGCCTCACACACTCTCAAACAAGCCAACAAAACCAAAAAAATAGCACTTATTTTTGGAACAGAAGGCGATGGCTTACCACCCCATATACTACAACAATCAAACACCTTACGTATTCCCATGACTGACGGTTTTGACAGCCTTAATGTTGCCACAGCCTCAGGTATTGCACTTGCCCATTTTACTAACTTTGACCCCTAAAGATGATAACACTTCAAGTTATAGAACATATCCAATGTTGTGTGTTATCTACCAGTCTCCAATAATATTACCGTTCCCTAGCCTTTGAAAACATTGATAAAAAACATTTTCACATTTTCTTTATAATCATTTTCCACACCCTAACCCCGCTTATGAAATGCAGAAGATATAATTTTGATGGATTCAATCATAAAATAAACTTTCAATGAGAAAATTTTCCGGAAGTCTCTCATTCAAGTTTAAGATCAAAAAATATCATTATAAATCAATTCACTATGCTTTATAAAGCTGTTGTTTTTAGTTCTGAGGAAACAGAATCTTTTGTTTCAAGATTGCATAAAACGCGCTTCAACATCATTTCAGTATCGGCCGCACGTTCTGAATGTGTTACAAATCCTCCCCCAAGAATACGCGCCTCATGACCATTTCCATCATAAAGAACGCAAGCTTGCCCTGGTGCCACACCATTTTCACATTCCAACAGATCAACGGAAAAAATACCTTCTTTATAATGTAAGCGCGCAAGGTGAGGAGGACGCGTTGAACGCACCTTTACAGCCACCTCAATACCTTGAGAAGGGAAATTATCTAACGGTTCATCACCAAGCCAATTCACATCACGTAAAAAAAGCTTATGCGTTTCTAACATTTCACGCGGTCCAACAATAACACGTGCATTTTCCACATCGAGATAAATCACATACAGCGCTTCACCCGTTGACACCCCAATACCACGACGTTGACCAACAGTATAATTAACAATTCCCGAATGTTTACCTAAAATCTTTCCATCAATATGGACAATAACGCCAGGATTAGCTGCTTCTGGACGCAGTTTTGCGATAACATCTGAATATTTTCCTTGTGGAACAAAACAAATATCCTGACTATCATGCTTATTGGCAACCACAAAGCCCATTTCTGCTGCCATTTCACGAACGCGGGCTTTTGGAAGGTCACCAAGTGGAAAACGCAAATAATCAATCTGTTCTTGTGTCGTTGCAAAGAGAAAATAACTCTGATCACGATCATTATCGAGAGGACGAAAGAGTGCTCGATGCGCTCCGTGGGAACGCGAACGAATATAATGTCCCGTAGCCAAAGCATCTGCCCCCAATTCGCGTGCCGTTGCTAATAAATCAGCAAACTTAACCGTTTGATTACATGCAATACATGGTACTGGGGTCTCTCCATGAGCATAACTTTCTGCAAAAGGATCAATAACAGCTTCGCGAAAGCGCTTTTCATAATCAAGAACATAATGCGGTATTCCTAGTGTTTCTGCGACGCGGCGAGCATCTTCAATATCTTGTCCTGCACAACACGCCCCCACCCGATGCGTTGCTTCCCCATGATCATAAAGCTGCAACGTAATGCCAATAACATTATACCCTTCCTTTTTCAAAAGACCTGCAACAACCGATGAATCAACCCCCCCCGACATTGCAACAACAATGCGAGAATCCTCAGGTTGTCCTGGTAAATCAAGGCTGTTTAAAAACATGTATTCATTCTCTATTTAATGCTCTCTTTAATGGATACCCATCTATTATTAATATTCTGATGCGCGTTCTTTGCCACTTTTATACTATTAATTGCTCTTTATATTGTTTTTTTATCCTTTCCACAACCATAGCATCACATTCTAAAAAGCTGCTGCAAACAAAAAAAGAATGATGGAAATAAGGCATAATGGTAATTGTTTAGGAGAAATCCTTTTAGAAAACCTTTTTTCTCTTTTGAAAAATCCAGTAAAATATTGCAAGAATCTCTTCTAACACTTCAACTTGAGCTTCTTTTTACATACCCAATCACTTTATTAATTTTTTCTTTCAGCGCTTTTAGCTCTTTTTTAAATTTCATGCTCTATAAACGAATCAAGTCCTTGACTAAAGGTAGAGGATACGAATGAGCAACTTGATAAAAACACAAATGAAATATGTTATTGGGCCAGATGGAAGTCCGCTTACAATTGCCGACCTACCGCCGCAAACAACACGGCGCTGGGTGATTCGTCGCAAAGCTGAAGTTGTTGCGGCTGTCAGAGGTGGATTATTAAGTCTTGACGAAGCGTGCCACCGTTATACTTTGACTGTAGAAGAATTTCTTTCATGGCAAAGTTTAATCGATGAACACGGTTTAGCGGGATTACGAACGACCAAGATTCAACACTACAGGCATTAAGTTGCCATTGATTAATAACATAAAGCAATCCATAAAACAGCTAAACTTGATAAAAGTTTGGCTGTTTTATACTATATCCAAAAGATAAACCTGAAAGAATGGATTTTTCAATAATTGCTTTTATCATCCAGCCATTAAATTAGCCAACCATTGAATTAGATTGAATCAAAATATCCTTATCATCCGCAGCAATCTTCTTTTCTCGTGCTTCCAAAAGCTGTGCACGTTGCAGCTCTGTATTAGCTTCATGGAGAGCAATTTCAGCATTTGTTTTTTGAAGTTCTAAATCACGAATTGAATTGATCAGATTATCACGTCTTTGCCGCGCTGCACGCGCAAAAGCAGAATAAGCAAAATGGTGAACATCATTGTTTCCAGATTTACGTTCTTCATGAGTAATCTGTGCTTCCAACTCTAACACCATTCGTTCAAATTCTGCGATCATCATCTCAAGCTGTGCAATTTCACGGCGCTTTCCACGCACTTGAAACATCCTCAATCGCACCATATTTTCTCGTGGCTTCATACTCACTACTCCTTGATTGCGCCAACTCAAAACTCGCATTTACACCCAATAAATATCTTTTAGTTATATATCTATCCGACAAAAACAGTCTATTAACTTGAAATTATAATAATTTCTGCCTTTCATTAAAGCATCTGAAAATACAATCTGCTTTAAAGAGTAATAACTATTTCTTTAACTTTTCCCCCATTATAAACTGAAGAGGTTTAAAGCTCAGTAAATAAACACTGAAATTGTAAAAAAGTAATTTATAAAGCTCTTTTACAAATTTTTTTAAGTTAAAGTTTATAAAAAAGTCCTCCTTTTTTATTATGTTAAAAAATATAGGATTTTTCTAAAATAATTTTGTAGCCTCTTTCAAAAATAAAAATATTTTGTTAACCACTATCATGGATAGTGGGGAATTTAGTAGTGATTGTTACGCGTACTACTGAAATGTTCATAAACGCTTTGTTATAAGTGTTTGATTTAATGAATTGTTTTTATAACAGTGGTTTTGCTAACTGATATAAAATAGAAATGCTCCTTATGATTCGTGAAGGAGCAAAGTGAGGGATCTAAAATGCGCGTATTATTAATTGAAGATGATAGAGCAATTACTCAAAGCATTGAGTTGATGTTAAAGTCGGCTAACTTTAATGTTTATATCACTGATCTGGGTGAAGAAGGTATCGATTTGGGAAAACTCTATGATTATGATATCATTTTGCTTGATCTGAATTTGCCTGACATGTCAGGGTATGATGTCTTGCGGACTCTAAGGTTGGCAAAAATAAAAACTCCTGTCCTAATCCTTTCTGGTATGAATGCCATTGAAGACAAGGTTCGTGGTTTTGGCTTTGGAGCAGACGACTATATGACGAAGCCTTTTCATAAGGATGAGCTCATTGCACGTATCCATGCAGTTGTTCGTCGTTCAAAAGGGCATGCACAATCGGTTATTGTTACCGGAGATCTCACCGTTAACCTTGACACAAAAACTGTCGAAGTTGCAGGGCGCCCTGTTCATTTAACCGGTAAAGAATACCAAATGTTAGAGCTTCTCTCTTTACGCAAAGGTACCACCCTTACCAAGGAAATGTTTCTCAATCATCTCTATGGTGGAATGGATGAACCAGAACTAAAGATTATCGATGTTTTTATCTGTAAATTGCGGAAAAAATTGGAAGCAGTCTCTTCCAGTGTAAATTACATTGATACAGTTTGGGGACGTGGTTATGTATTACGTGATCCAGTTGAAGAGAACGTACGAAAAACCGCTTAAGCAGTGAACATGCACATTGTAAAATCTCGGAGTGTAGCGGGCCGAGATTTTTTCCGAGATCTTTTCTCTTTTAAAAGTAGAGACTCGCACACAAAAAATCTCATATAGAAAGCGCTTAAAGCTTAAGAAGTAACCACACCCAATTTACACATATAACCTTATCACTCATAAGTTCAATCGAAGCCACTTTTCCCAACACAGCTTAAGCGCTTCTCTCTTATTCAAAGCTTTTTTACACTTTCTAAAACAATACAACCATCACTTTCATCAATATTTATTTTCATCTCTGTCATCTGAGCAAGTAACATTGTGTAATAAAATTGGATGACATGTGCATCAATAAGCTCTTCTTGAACTTCTCCACGAAATAAAGCAAGAAAATGAGGAGGAATGCGAAGAGTTTTACCGAAAATCTCAAATCGAAAAGAACGTTTATTTTCTTCTTGCAAAATCATAACAACAATTTCACCACCACGAGAAACTGTTGCGTTTGCAATCAATAATAAATTAAGCAAAAGTTTAACTTCATCTTTTGCTAACAATAAAGAAGAAGCTTGCCATTTTAAAGTTGCTTTTTCTTCTTTCATATATTGCTGAGCGACCTGCTCTGCAGCCCGTGTATCTATTTGTCCTCCACTTGCACCAGCAAAACCAAAAGCTAATCGCGCAAATTGTAGACGTGCAGCAGCACTCGCAACGGATAAACGCACCAATTGTAAAGCATCTTCTTCAGCTCCTCCTTCATCATAAAGCTCCATTGCATTTTGAATAGCCCCCACAGGTGAAATCAAATCATGGCAAATACGACTACAAAGCAAAGCAGCAAGATCCATAGGCTTCAAAAAAATATCTAACGTCATAATGATTGAAAACTCCTAGATTCAAAAAAACAAACTTTATTTTAAAGAAAAACTCTTAACATCTGATGCATAATAGGAAACATTAACAATCATGCTAAAAAATTTAGAAATAAATTCAAGAATTTAAATAACCTTATATCTTATTTTTTATTTGAATAGAATGAAAATTCTAATATTATCTTTTTGTTTATCACTAATAAAAGGAGAAAACTCTATGGCTCTCTCTCTGCTCAAATACTGGTACAAAAATATTATATCTTTAATCTTCCTTTTATTCATCACCATAAACACTACACAAGCTCGACTAAAACCAATAGAGCAAAACGAACCTCATTATTCACTCCAAGAAATTATTGATTCTGGTCATATTTTTTTTGGAAAAACAGCCAGTGGTCTGGCTGTTGCAATTCAAAATATTTTTTCAAAATACGGTTATCCCAATGCCTATATTTTAGGAGAAGAAGCTTCTGGTGCCTTTTTTGCTGGATTAACCTATGGCGAAGGAATGGTTTTTACCAAAAGCTATGGTCAACATAAAGTTTTTTGGCAAGGTCCCTCAGTAGGATGGGATTTTGGCGGACAAGGCTCCCGTTTAATGATCTTAGTTTACAATCTTAATGGCATAAATAATTTATGGAGACGCTATGGAGGTATTTCAGGTTCGGCCTATTTAATTGCAGGTGTTGGTTTTCATGTCCTCAAATACCATAATACCTTGTTAATCCCAATACGTACAGGAGTCGGCGCTCGCCTTGGTATCAATATAGGATATTTAAAATTAACACCTAAACCGACATGGAATCCGTTTTAAACGGTTTCTTATTTGAAAAGGGGTATTATGCTTATTCAATCATTTCTTTTTTTTATACTTGGAGTTGCTTTTACTTCCTGGTTACTGGTGCTTTTATCTCCTTTTATTTGGCGTAAAGCCGTTCATTTTGCGTATAAAGATGTTTGTGCGAAAATGCCATTATCACTCGCGGAAATAGAAGCAAATCACGATTTTCTTCGTGCACAACATGCTGTAGAATTAGCAAACAACCAAAAAAAGTACGAATTTTTGCAAAAAAAATATGTCCAACAAAAAATACAACTGAGCCAAGTAACAGAACAATTTTATCGGCTATGCCTCCCCACAAAAGATACTCTCACCAAAGAAGCGATAGCAATCAAAAAAAATATCGCCACACTACACACTTCCAAAGGAAAGACAAATGATGCGTGAAAAAGTCGCACACTATCAGCAACGCTTACAAAAAATCCAAACTCATGAGCTGGACACGACCGCTAACCAGCAATTGCTAGAAGAACTCCGAGAAGAAACAAAAGAACTTGCAGCAACATTGGCAGCTCACATAGCACTACAAGAGGGGAATACATCACCCATCAACACATTGATTCAAAAATCCAAAAGCAAAAATGACCTAGCATCACGTATTCGCCAAAAAATAAAGCTTCTCTCCCAAGTCCCCCTTAAATAAGTTGTCTTTAAAAACACCTTAAATGAAGAGTGAAATCAACAAAGAGCTCTCATAACCGAAATATTTTTTATTAAACGTGGCTTTCTCACTAAACGAAAGAACAAATTTTCTTAAATCCACGCCGTTTTGTAAAAAAAACATCTTCTTGTCTCGCTGGTTCTCCTTGCTGATCATATCACCGCCCTAAAAGACAACATTTCATGAGTCCAGACAATTATACTTAAAAACATTTGCCACACACTCTAATAAAAATATTTTCTAAAATGGATCCATTCATAAAGCTTTTACATATTTTTAAAGATAAAAGAACTCTCTCAAGAATAATAAAAGTCTTTTATTTTCTGAATAATCATATCCTGATCATTCTGCATTAAATAAGGATGCATGGGTAAACTTAAAACACAATCTCCTAAAGACTCTGAAACAGAAAGAGAATCTGTGACATAAGGAAAATGTTTATAAGCAGGCTGTTTATGTAAAGGAGTTTTATAATAAACCATTGTAGGAATATAATTTTTTTGTAAAAAATCTTTTAGTTTATCACGTTCTTTTACCTTAATCGTATATTGTGCATAAGCAGAACGAATATTTTCTCCTATTTCTGGAACTGTAACAATATCTCTTAAGCCATCGGAATAACGTTGAGCAATTTCTACACGCTTTTGCATTTCATCTTCAAAGATAACAAACTTTTCTAATAAAATTGCAGCTTGAATGCTATCTAAGCGCGAATTCATACCAATACGGACATTATCATATTGCGTTTCACCTTTACCATGAAACAAAATAGAACGTAAAAGTTCTGCCAAATGATCATCATTGGTCATCATAGCACCTCCATCACCATAACATCCTAATGGTTTTGCAGGATAAAAACTTGTGGCCGCTACATCCCCAAAAGCACCACACATAGTATTACCGCTTCTTCCGCCCATAGATTGTGCAGCATCTTCAATCACAAAAAGATTTTCCTTTGCTGCTACTTGAGCAATTTGCACATAGTCAGCAGGCAGCCCAAACAAATCAACAGCAATAAGAGCTTTTGGCTTTAGACGTCCTTCTTTTTTTACCATTTCAATTGCATGAGAAAGTTTTTCAACATCAATATTGAATGTATCAGGTAAAACATCAACAAAAACAGGTTTAGCCCCCACCAAAGCAACCACTTCAGCCGTTGCAGAAAACGTAAAACTAGGACAAAAAACAGCATCCCCTGGACCAATATTTTTAGCCATAAGAGGCATCTTCAAAGCATCTGTTCCATTAGCACATGCAATCACATGTTTAACGCCAAGATATTCTGCCAATTTCTCTTCAAATTCTGTTACTTTTGGCCCCAAAATATACTTACCACTAGCGACTACATGCGCAATTGCAGAATTAATTTTATCTTCAATACGCGCACGCTGCGCCCCAAGGTCGATGAATTGCATATTAACTCCATTGATCATCACAAGAATGCAAAAGCGCTACCTATCTCTTTTATCTATCATAATTGATATCAGCAGCTGTTAAAATCCGTAAAACCGCAATAGCATCATCACCATTTGTACGAGGCGATTGACGCGTTTCAATACAATGAAGGAAATGCCGTAATTCGCAAGTAAGCGGCAAATCTTCACAAACATCAATGTAATTCAGCTCATCCATGCTAAAAGCCCACTCTTGATTTTCTTTCCAAACGGCAAAATGGTGCATTGTCAATTTACGACTCCACGGTTCCATATCATCAAAAACGAGTATAGCCTTTGTTCCAACAACAATTAAACGCCTCTCACGATAAGAACTCAAGCGTGAAGTAAAAAGATGACTACGCACACCATTTGGAAAAGTCATATGAATATGAGAAAAATCAGAAATCTGATCAACGACAGCAGCGCCCTCACCACGAATTTCGGAAGGTTCACATCCTGTCAACGCCAAAATCATTGAGAGATCATGAGGGGCAAGATCCCATAAAGCATCACTGTGTGTGTGAAATTTTCCAAAGCCTAATCTATGAGAATAAATATATCGCACATCTCCCACATCTCCGTTTTTCACCAATTCACACATTTTTTCAAAAGCTGGATGAAAACGCAAAATATGGCCCACCATAAAAACTCGCTCATAGGCCTCAGCCTCCTGAACTTGGCGTTTAGCATCAGAAACATTCAAGGCTATTGGTTTTTCCACCAAAACATCTTTACCATTTTTAACAGCACGCAGCACATTTTGCGTGTGAAATTGTGGAGGCAGCGCCAACACCAGTGCATCAATATCTCTATGAGCAAAAAGATCATCTGGTTTAATAATCTCCACACCATACAGTGTTGCAAAACTGGCAGCACGATCACTATCAATATCAGAAACTGCTGCTAAAGCCCCAAGAGAGTGAAGTGTCTTTATATGATTTCCACCCCAATGACCGCATCCTAAAACCGCTACACGTGGCACCATTTTTACGCCTTACCTTACTTTATCATATAAAACTACACTTACATATCGAGGATAAAATAAAATAACAAGAAAAAAGCTTCAAAACGATGCTTGACATCTTACTATTCTACCCCTTATATCCGCAAAAGATGAAATAGTTTACAGTAATATATCTGTTTTGGCGGAGTAGCTCAGTAGGTTAGAGCAGAGGAATCATAATCCTTGTGTCGGGGGTTCAAATCCCTCCTCCGCTACCATTGTAGCTTGCCAGCAGGTTTTGTATATTTTGCCACTAGGTTTTGTACCAATTTATTTTTTCTCAAAGAGTTTTAAAGATGTTCTCAAAGGGTCTTCAAAGACCTTTCAAAGATCATTTAAAGCCTCTTTTTCTTTTCTGCTCAAAATCGCAATTTGAGATGATCAATCATTGAGTTGGAATCGTATTATTTGAGAAGCAGCGTATATAAGATGGTATGACTTCTTTTAGCATAAATTGACTGATGATTTTTCTGTATCCTAAGCACATTATTCAGGACATTATTAAAAAGAGAAGCGTTTAAGGAATTCGGTCAACTTGACCAAATTGCTCTTCAGTATGCAATTGTGCAATGTTTGCACCATTGCTCCTTTGAGGAATTGGGTAAACATTACCCTATTGCTGTACTCATGCAATTGGTGCAAGTTGCACCTATTCCTTACCTCCACACCAAAATGCGAACTTTTGATTTTGGTCTCAATACTCTTCAACACCGATCAAAGGGTCAAGTTGTCCCTTTGATTTTCTGTCTCTCAGAGGTTTCCTTTTCTCCTGCCTCTTTTCCCTTGTTTGGTGCCTCGAGTGTGATTTCTGTTGTGTATCCGCTTTGTTTTTCATAACGATGTGTGACAGTAGCGGCTTTCCATGGTCCATTGATTTGCCCACGAAACCCTTGAAGGATGAGAGGTTGATCCGCCATGATTTCAGGGCGTCCCTCAAGAGACAAAGAGCCACTGCCTATAGCACGACATAAGCGATCCGACTCGGAAGCGGCGGCAGATAAAGCTTCCTCTTGACATGGATAACAACTGCGAAGACGCCGCAAAGGCCCGCTAAACCCTGTCTGATGCTTGACTTGGCATTGTTGCCCTGTTGAGCGATCAAAATAAGAAGCTTCAATGATGCCGTATTGCGTGCGTGGCTCTAACGTGAATTCCCAGTTAGAACAGTCGTGCTTATGGATGTCGAGTGCTGGTAAATTATCTCCGCTTAAAAACAAAAACTTATTGTCCTTGATCAAAAAACGTGCCTGCATGCGGTCCGCAAGGCGGGTTAAAAAATCAACAGCCGATTGATCTGTACGAATCACATAAGAAAGAGTTTGTTTGATAAATTGTGGACTGACCTTTGCTTGATAGCCATGGCGTTTGGCGAGTGTCTCAACAATCTCACCAACAGTTTTGTGATCAAAATGTTCACTCGCTTGTTCTTTGAGCTCTTTACGCATCGAGGCGCTTTTGCCACAAAGGCGCAAAATCTCTCCATCACTGCCCCCAATACTCACCACCGACTCAACAACAAAACGCCCCATAAAGGCACTGATGCTGTTCTCATAGCCAAAAATCACTTGCAGAGTGCTGTTGCTTGAGGGAACCTCTAAATCATTACCACTATCATCAAACTCTGCTTCAAATGTATCGGCTTCATTGCCGGCATGGTCCGTAATGGTTGCGGTTAAAAGACGCTGGTAAAAAACCTCATGAACAAGCTTATCCCCCACCCTCACCTCAATAAAAGGATTCGTGCGCATTAATCCCATAACCGCTTCACCACGCTGTTCTTTTCTTGGCTAACAAACTCAGGAAGAATGACCTTTAAGCCCCGTGGCAACAGAGCACCATACCCTGCAATACCTGGATTGGCTTCCAGTGTGGCTTCTAAATAGCCATTTAGTCCCCCAACTTGAGAACGGTCCCCTAACACAGCCATGGCATGGTGAAAGCAGATCAGATCGAGACTCATATCTTCTAGCTCTACCACGAAGTGCTTTTCTGGTATCTTCATGGCGTTTCTCCTCCTTGAGAATATTGACCATATCCCTCTTGGTATTGTCCCACCTGATATTGACCTTGCGGTTTTCCTCCATCGAAAAACGGTAACAAGCTAATGGCATAGCGAATGCGCCCCGATTGACCAGAGCGACTAATATAGTCGTGATCTTTCGTGACACTGGTGATTACCACAGATCCATGGAGAATGGCGCTATAGCCATTGTCACTCATCCAACGGATCATCTGAACGGGCTTGGCAGCACGAATGGTTCTGGTGATAGCATCTATCGCTACCCGGTCCCCAAACTCTTCTGGAAACAACACCCCATGGATGGTTTTGGGGTCATTGCCATAACCGGTAAATTGCAAACCGGGAGCCTCACCAAAACGCTCTAGGCAAACCCATGAGGCAGAAAACTCTTCCTCAAAGGATTGGAAATTCAGCCAGTCCACATAAAAGAGATGTGGTCCTAACATCAGCAAAGGATCTCTCATAGACGCCCTCCCCTTGATTGTATCATTACTCTGTCCCGCCGTGCAGCGCATTGGCACGTGCCCGTTGCAAAGCATGGGCAACCGCACGACCAGTGACAACAGGATCACGCGCACCATTGACATGCACCGTGACATTTTGATTGTGTGTGATGGGGGAACGGTCTTTGTCTCTTTGCTCTCTCGCAGATGAATTTACAGGAGAAGCTCCCGCAAATTGCACGATGGGTTGGATGGCTGTTTTACCCCCCAAAAAACTTGGCAAAAACTCTCTTACATCAATCGACCCAATCCACCCCTTAATGCGGCTAGGCAAAGATTTACAATAATCACTCAACTTTGTGATGGGGGCCATAAAGCCATCGACAATCCAATTGGCTAAATCTTCGCCGGCTTGTTCCATACCAGCCTTGGCATCATCAGAGAGCTTTTCCTGTGTAAAAAAACTCTTCAACCATTGCCAAAAGTTGGAAAAGCTTTGTTTAACACCCTCCCACAAATTGCCAAACCACTCGACAACAGAGGAAAGTCCTTGTTTGAACTTTTGCCAATGGGAAGAGAGATCAAAAGCAGCAGCAATGATGTTTTTCCATTTGGTGATGGTGGTGGTATCAGCACCAAAAAAGCGCATGACGGCTTCAAAGGCACGCCCCCAAACCCGAGATACCCCCTGTGCAAAGCCTTTGACAAATGAAGAAAAACGATCCCAATATTTCCACAAAGCAAAACCCGCAGCAAGGATGACAGCCACAACAGCAGCAATGACCGCCCCGATCGGGGTAAAAATACCCCCCACAACAGAGGAAATAGCTGCCCCAGCCACTTCTATCGCTGTCCCGATCCAACCAAAAGAGGCAGCAAATGCACTTCCTGAGATCATAACTCCGCGAAATGCAGCAACCAGCAGAGTCATGGATCGCAAGAAGAAAAATTGTACAGCATCACAAAACATCAATTGTTTGAATGCTATAAATAAAAAATTGATCAAAACAAAAAACTCTTCTTATGAAAAAGAAAAGAGTTGCCCATGAGTAGATATTATAAACTCTAACAAAGGGCATAACTTGATAATTATACCGCAACAAACTAATAGAAACAGCCTTCTTGATAATTCTGGACAACATGTGCTAGCAAATTATGAACACACCCTTGACAAACTCGCCTTTGCTTCAAGGATGAAAGCCTAAAAGGAAAAATAGAATAACAAACCATTATTCCGCTTTGTATTAAAGCTCCGTTCACATTAAACCATTGCACTTATAGCGTATAACCTGAAATCTCAGCAGCTTTAAAAAAAAATATGTCTGATTTTTTATTCTATTTTAAGTAACACTCAGATACTCTCATTGCTCTTCAAATCCGCACATATAATACGTTTTTTCCCTCATGCTTTAAGACAAAGAAACAAATTCTATTATAACTTACTGCAACTTGCCGAAAATTGGGTGTCTTTCCCTATAACACCAAGATCTTTAATTAAAAGCGGTTTTCCTATTTCTCCATTATAGGCTTTAACGTGAATTGTCTTGCCTTTCACATCTATGAGGTAATAATCTCCATTAAAAAGCGCACCAGCTGTATAGATAGGGATATTTCCAAAAACCTTATCGTTTTTCGCACGGCAATAGGACTGATAATGCGTGTGACCTACGAAGATTGCTTTAACATTATGAGAGGTAACAATTGACTTAAAGACCGACAAATCTTTAGCATTCTTTTTACGAATAAAAAAGGATTCACCATCAATGGAAGCAGCACGCGCATCATGAAAATTAATGATTGTCACTTTACCTCTTGCATCAGCAGCAGCTAAATCGTTCTTAAGCCAATCTAAAGATTTATTGATTTGCACTTCTGTAGACTTCCCCTTCAAACCAACAGTATAGCTTGGATAATTGTGAAGCTGCACATAATGAACATCTCCATAATCCCAAGAATAACTCAAACTCCCCCTTACCAAGCGAACATTTCCACCCGAAATGGGAACCAAACTTTCAGTAACATCTGCATTGAAATGCAATAATTGACTACGGTATTTTTTGATTTCCGATACCATTCTTGAAACTGCACTTATAGCACAAGCATCTTTGTAAAAATTGAATTCTTGAGGATTTGTACAATTACCAACATTATTGGCATAATCGTGATTCCCTAGCCCCTCATAGACAGGCGCTCCAAGAGTTTTATAAACATTTTTATAATCATCATAGTTTTTTTGTTGTCCAAACTCCGTCAGATCACCATTGACAATATGGAACGCAGCCTTGTGCGCTTTTATCACACCAGCAACTTGCTCATTTATCTTTAACCATGGCTCTCTGTTTGATACTCCATTGGCATCACCAGAGTTTAAACGCCACGGTTGCGGATCAGCCATGATGATAGCAGTATAATTTTTCTCAAGAGACTTTTCTTTCATAGGCCACATAAATGCATCATGATAAAGCCTCTTGTCCCTTCTTAACTTTTCAGAATCAAGGTTAAAACAACCAGAGAGAGTAAAAGCAATCACGGTGATTACCAATTTAACTTTATATCTCATAAACCTATCACCATAAAAACGTTACATATTTTATTGTATTATAAAAATTTTCTCAGAAGTAATTTTTTAAATTTTCTTGTCAAGAATATGTCAAAAATTCAAAATAATGAAAGCAATGATCCTTCAATGAAAGTGCACTTTGGTGATATAAAAGCACTGTTGATTTAAAGCCTTCAACTTGAAGCATCTTCATTGATTAAGATTTATAAGCTTGGGCTCTTGCTCTTTCAAATGTCATCGATACATCAACAGCTTATAAAAACTTAGTCGTATACTATTAAAATATCCCCAACAGGAGAAAAAATGTATTCTTAATACTAGAACATCAAACTCCTTTGGATATCAAGATCAAATATATTAGAATATTATGATAAATAAGATATAAATAATCAAAAGTGCTAGCAACAGTGTTTTAGTATTACCGTCATCACTTACATTGACAATCTATAAAAATGCATAAGTATTACAGAAAATAATATCATTAATTTATAAAAAATAATATAAATTATGTAATTATTATAATAATATTTATAATTTCTATAATAGAGATTTACAATAAATTTAATTATATAATATAAATAATTACAAACACATTGTGTGTTCAATATAAATTCATACAAATTTAATATTATTTATTTTTTAATTTTGACAAAAAATCAAAAATATCTTACCAAATAAGGACAATTACTGAAATTAATAACAACTATCCATTTTCACTTCTTCTTATGAAGTTTGCGGGGAAATGAATATTTGGGGGCTCTCATAAGGAGAATATTGGTGTATAAAACATCCCTTTTATCATGCACGGCTGCGGCTGCTATCATCCTATTCAACATCCAGTTCACTGCACATGCTGAAACTCTTGGCGTTGCCAACGAAGAAAAAGATATATCCGGAAAAACGTACGAGACTATTTATGTAAAAGACAAAGGAAAAATCACCGGTAGCACTGTAACTGTAACTGGAAATGAAAGCACAAATGCAGATACAAACAATGACAAGTATGTTGTAACAGTTGAAGGTGCTAACAGTGCGCTTAAATTAAATGGCTTAAATATTCAAGGCACTGATTCTGATGTTCGTTTCGGTATTTCTGTAAAAGACGGCGCTAACATCAACCTAACTGGGGGGAACATTACAACTTCTCAAACTGGCGTTTATATTGACGGCAGCGACAAAAATATACTGCAAAATGTAGTGATATCAAATAATAAAAATGAAATTTCACAACTCATTGGAGTGCAATCAGATAATGGAAGTAACATCACTTTAACAAATGTAAACGTTACGCACGCAGAAGTTGGTATACTCGCAAATAATAATTCTCGAATCAACGTATCCGGAGGATCATTCGAAGGTAAAATGGATGGCGTATATGCTATGAGCGGCACCACCATTACTGTAGATGGCGGTACTAACGTTACCTCATCTAATGGTAACGGACTTCATGCCATCGATGAAAAGAGCGAAATTATAATGACAGGAGGAAGCGTAATTGGAAAAGATGCAGCATTATCTGCAGACGAAGGTGGACATATTACTGTCACGGGTAGTACTCTAACAGCAAAGAAGAATAACCCTAATACATCTACTAATGATAATAAAATCGAAAATGGATTCGGTGCCTTGTCTCAAGGCAAAAACAGTGTGGTTGAATTATCTAGTACAACGATTAATGATGCGACAATCGGGCTCAAAACACAAGAGAGTGGCGCAATCAAAATGACTGGGGGAAGCATTACAGCTTCCAAAGTTGGTGCTTTCTTCTTGGACAGCAAGAGCAAAGAAAACAAACTGAAAGATGTAGTGATATCAAGTGGGAAAGATGATGCGCCACTAATCAATGGAATCAAAGCAACTAACAGTAATGTCACTTTAAATAATGTAACAGTGACGCAAGCACAAACTGCCATAGATGCATATGATTCCACAGTAAAAGTCTTAGGAGGATCATTTAATGCAGAAAAAGCAGCAATATTTACTCAAAACGGCGGCAACATCACTTTAACTGGCGATGCAAAAATTACATCATATAATGATGCTGGACTCTATGCGGAAGGTTCAAAATCCATCATCGAAATGACGGGAGGGAGCGTAACAGCAAAAGAGGAAGCAATAACGACAACATACGGTGGGCATATTATTGTCACAGATGTCATCCTAAAAACAAATGGTGATGGACTTGGTGTAGCTTCTGATGACCTTGGTAGCATGATTGAATTGCGTGGAAATACAACGATTAGTAATAGTGTAATCGGGCTTCAAGCACAAAACGATGGTGCAATCAAGATGACCGGAGGAACCATTAAAACTTCTCTAGTTGGTGCTGGTTTCTTAAACAGTAACAGCAGTGAAAACAAACTAGAAGGTGTGAAGATATCGAATAGTAAAGACGATGCGTTACTGAACTTTGGAATAAAAGTAGATAAAAGTACCGTCACTTTAAAAGATGTAACAGTGACTCAAGCAGTATCCGGTATAGGTGCAGATAACCACTCTACAATAACAGTCTCAGGAGGATCATTTAGTGGAAGTGACGTAGGAGCAAGTGCAGAAGGTGGCAGTACGATTATCTTGAAAAACAACGCAAACATTACATCATCTGATAACATTGGACTCTATGCAGAAGGTTCAAAATCCACCATCACAATGACGGGAGGAAACGTCACAGGGAAAGGGAATGCATTGGTTGCTGAAGATGGCGGCCATATTACTGTTACAGATGTGGCTCTAACTGTAACAGATATGGCTCCAAGTGACGACTATATATCGTCTGGTGTATTTTCTGTTGGCGAAGGCAGTGTAATTGAATTACTTGGAAATACAACGATTAGTAATAGTGCACTCGGGCTTACAACAAGCAATGGTGGCGCAATCAAGATGACTGGAGGAACCATTAAAACTTCTTTAGTTGGTGCTGGTTTCTTAAACAGTAACAGCAGCGAAAACAAGCTAGAAGGTGTGAAGATATCGAATAGTAAAGACGATACGTTACTGAACTTTGGAATAAAAGCAGATAAAAGTACCGTCACTTTAAAAGATGTAACAGTGACTCAAGCAGCAGCCGGTATAGTTGCAGATAACCACTCTACAATAACAGTCTCAGGAGGAGCATTTAGTGGACGTAATGTAGGAGCAAGTGCAGAAGGTGGCAGTACGATTATCTTGAAAAACAACGCAAACATTACATCATCTGATAACGTTGGACTCTATGCAGAAGGTTCAAAATCCACCATCACAATGACGGGAGGAAACGTCACAGGGAAAGCGAATGCATTGGTTGCTGAAGATGGCGGCCATATTACTGTTACAGATGTGGCTCTAACTGTAACAGATGTGGCTCCAAGTGACGACGATATATCGTCTGGTGTATTTTCTGTTGGCGAAGGCAGTGTAATTGAGTTACTTGGAAATACAACGATTAGTAATAGTGCACTCGGGCTTCAAATACTAAACAATGGTGCAATCAAGATGACTGGAGGAACCATTAAAACTTCTCTAGTTGGTGCTGGCTTCTTAAACAGTAACAGCAGCGAAAACAAACTAGAAGGTGTAAAGATATCGAATAGTAAAGACGATGCATTACTAAACTTTGGAATAAAAGCAGATAAAAGTACCGTCACTTTAAAAGATGTAACAGTGACTCAAGCAGCTGCCAGTATAGTTGCAGACCATGATTCGACAATAACAATCTCAGGAGGGGCATTTAGTGGACGTGACGTAGGAGCAAGTGCAGAAGGTGGCAGTACGATTATCTTGAAAAACAATGCAAACATTACATCATCTGATAATGTTGGACTCTATGCAGAAGGTTCAAAATCCACCATCACAATGATGGGAGGATCCGTAGCCGCGAACAAAACAGCGTTATTCGCAATCAACGGTGGGCATATTGATGCCACAGATGTTGCTTTAACAACAGAGGGAACAGGAAGCGGTGCATTTGTAAGTGGCAATGACAGCACAATTCAATTGCATGGTGATACAATAATTAACAATACTTTGGAGGGCCTTGGAGCAGTTGACGGTGGTAAAATCATTAGCGAAAACTTATCGATAATCGGTGGTGAAGCACTTGAAGGCCCCAACAACGAACGCACTGGTATATGGACATCGGACTCTGGTAGTGAAGTTAGGTTAATGGGCAAAACAACCATTCAAAATGTTGATGAAGGGTTTTATGCAGACGGTGGAAGTAAAATCATTAGCGGAGATTTAACAATAACTGGTGGTGAAAGTAAAACAATGACCGTTGGTGTAAACGTTGCAGAAACTGATAGTTTAATTGAATTAAATGGTAAAACAATCATTCAAAATTTTGATTTTGGTCTTTTTGCAGGAAATAATAGCACGATTAAGATGACGAATGGTTATATTGGAACAGCAGAGAATACAATCAAAAATAAAATAGAAGCAAAAAAAGTTGCACTATGGGCGGCAGCTAATGGACATATTGATCTCAAAGATATTTCTGTAACAGCAGGAATCAGCGGCTTGCAGTTCTTAGCTCTCCCTAATACCAAAACCGATGAATCAAATGATCCGCAAAAACATCAAAATAGTGAAATCAATTTAACCAATGCAGATATTCACGCTGAAAATGGCACAGGAATTTTCATTGGAGCTTTCACTAACGATAACATTGAAGATATTCCAACTTTATCAATCGGTACAGCAAATCTCAAAAATTCAGAAATCCATGCTGATGTATTGTTAGGAGATGGTCTTTTCGATGATCCAAAATCTTGGAAAAATGACAATTATTGGAACAATAAAGAGGTTAAAGCGATCTCCAATGGCACCTTCACCTTAAGTGCTGATCAGTCTACTCTAGAAGGCAGAGCGAATATTGCTAAAGACAGAAATGTACGTTTTGATCTGAAAAACAATACGAAATGGACGTTGAAAATCAGCAAAAACGAAAAAGATGCTGATGGCAATCTCCTTGATATCGCTCAAAGATCTCGTTCTGATATTTCCACGCTTAATCTCGATAACAGCTCCATTGTTTTTGAGAAACCAACAGAAGATCACTACCAAACATTGCATATAGGTTCTGGTAAACCAGACACGCAAGAAATCTACAACGCAACGGGAGACGCAAAGATTTACTTCAACATTGCTTGGAGTGATGGCGTAGTAAGTGCCGATCAAAAAACCGATAGGCTTCTCATTCACGGTGATGTCTCAGGCTCCACAACAGTTTATATCAAAAGCGATTCAGGAGATGAAAGTAGTGTAGTCAATGCTGCTGATCCTTCCAATATAGGTGGCCTCTCGCTCATTCAAGTATCTGGAAAAGCACAAGAAGACTCTTTCAAACTCGTAAATGGCTATACCACAAGAAATCGTTTGCCTTATAAATATACGCTAACGGCCTATGGACCAGAGTCAAGCCACGGTACAGCCGATGTTGCACAAAGCCTCTTTGATGAAAAGAATGAAAATTTCTGGGATTTCCGCTTACATAAAGAAATTCTTGAAACAGATTCTGGTTCTGGCCCAAGTGTGATCGTCCCTGTAGCACAAACAGCAAGCTATTTGGTCATGCCAAATGCTCTCTTCTACAGTGGATTAACCGATATGGCTAAACAAAACGCACTCTTAGCCAATATCAGAACATCTGTCTTAGGAAAAGAAGAGGAAAAACAAACCGGTTTCTTCCTCTATACTTACGGAAACACAGGAACCTTATCTTCCAAGCGCGGACCTCTCAAATATGGTTATGGTGCTGATATCCGCTATGCTGCTCTACAAGCCGGTGTTGCATTCGCGGCATTAGAAGGACAAAATACCACAACACACTTCGGTCTTGTAGGCACCTATGGGCGGCTGTCTTTCACTCCAAAGGATATGGATGATGTAAGTAAGAGCACATTGGATAAATGGTCACTAACAGCTTATGGCAGCGTGCAGTATGACAATGATTTCTATATAGATACACTCTTGTCCTATGGTATCCTAAAAGGGCATATCGCCAATGCCATCAGAGGAAACACCGCAAAGTTGAATGATGCTAAGATGTTGAGTATCTCCACCACCGTTGGCAAAGAGTTTGCAACCGGAATGGAAGGCTTAACCTTCAAGCCTCAAGCACAACTTGCTTATCAACATTTGATGTTTAATACCATTGAAGATGCTGATAATTTTACCGTTGATATGAAAAATCCTTCTCAATGGTTGATCCGTGTTGGTGGACGTTTGACAAAAACTATTTCCACTGAAAACAATCGTCCTATGTCTTTCTATGGAAAAGTAAACTTGATCAAAACCTTTGGTGATGATGGTACCATCCGGATTGGCAGAGATTTTGACCTTGATCCTATGGGACCTGCAATTGAAGGCGGCGTTGGCATCAATGCGCAACTGTCTCACAATTTCTCCCTTCATGGTGATGTAAGTTATCAACAAAAGCTTCAGAAAACTGGTATAAGTGGTGCGAATTTTTCAGGAGGAATACGCTATCAGTTTTGAGGCAAAACTTTATAACAACAGGTATATTGTTATTTCTGTACACTTCATCAAAAAAGGCAGCACAATACGCTGCCTTTTTTTATTCTTGACACCCTTTCATAAAAAGATCGTTCGAATAGCTTTTGTTTTTTATCCTCCCAAGATCATCTCCATCAAGATTTATTGATTGACAAAGCTAGGTATTGTTTTTGATGCATACCAGATTGAAGTAGCTGCTCGTACACAGGCAAAAAAGCGCTTTCGTTATAATCCTGAAAAGAAAGCTGTGGAAGGTCTTGCCAATTTGCTGGAATTGGGGAGCGTGAAATGCGTGTAGCAGTCTTTGCGCAAAAGAATGAAAATATGCACTAAAGCGGGTGGTTATGCTTAAGGGTGAGAATAAATTCAGTGATTTTGAGAAATCTGCCCCTTACGCTGTCTTAGATATTGAATGGCATTTATCTCTCATAAACAAAAATGTCGCAAAGCGCTTCATCTCCAAGTGAAAGTAAAACTTTCAGAAAAAACACCTTATATGTATTTATTGATAAATCATATATGTTTATTGATAAATCGCGCTTGCTTCATAAAATCCCCTCCCCCTTTTTCTCAAAGCAAAAAGAAAATGTAAAGTTTTACTGTCGTAAGTAGATAAAAAGTACAAGCCACTATTATTTTCCTCTTTACACAGGAAACATACTGCAAAATATTTCTTTATGCAGATAACTTAATTAAATACACCAAAAAAACAAAGACATCAACCACTTTATCAAAATACTCAAGAAGAAACTAAGATTTATAAAAGCATCAATCAGTGCTCTTTAGCATATTTATAAAACACATTACATCCAGTATAAAACACCTCAGATCTAAAATTAAATAAACTTTTTTAATTTTTGCTGACGGCTGTTCCCAACGATGCTGTCCCCCCTTTATTCTCCTTAATGCATCAAAATATATGACAGTACTGTGATACCCTTAAAAAAGTACAAACAAACAACGATCATTTGCTTATAATATTGTCCTTAAATATCATTTTTAATATTTTTAATTATATATTTAATACGTAATAAATAAAACTATAAATATAATATGACTTAAATGTAAATATATACGTTAATTATTATGTTTTTTAATTTGACTATAAGTAAATTATAAAATAGTGATCAGGAAGAATGTTTTTTATAGACCATTATTTATTTTCTTATATTGTTTGTTCTTCTTATAACAAGTGGAGATATGGAAAACAGGAAAAATATTTGTAGCTTAATTTAAGTGAGGAGAACATAAATGTCTAAAAAGTCTCTTTTATCGTATACAGCAATTGCAGCAATTCTATTATTTGGGACCTACCACAAAACACAAGCGGAAGAACTTAAAGTTTCTGATGGAAAAAAAATGGAAGTCTCTAAAGAAAGCTACGATAATATTTGGGCAGAAACGGGTGGAAAAATCATCGGCAAGAATTTAAAGCTGGGGAGTACCTCTCCAACACCACCATCTGTTACAACCGTTGTCACCGTTAAAGGATCCGATAGTTTGATTGAATTATCGGACAATACCATCATTGGTGCTCCACTTGGGACTAAATCTTCCTATGAATACGGCGTTAATATATCGGACAACGCTACATTCAAAATGACAGGAGGTTCGATCAACGTTGATAAAACCGCTATTCAGCTAAATGCTGGTAACGGAAATATGGAAAATGTCACAATAACAAGTGAAAACAGCGAACCCTATAACGCAATAAAAGCTGAAAAAAAAAGTAAACTCACTTTGAAAAATATAACTGTTAAAAAAGCAAAAAACAGCATCTTTGCAGATAACCAAACTCAAATAACAGTTATCGGTGGATCTTTTGAGGCAAAAGAAACAGCAATCAATGCTCGAAACGGTAGTATCATTACTTTAAACAATAAGGCAAAAATCACATCACTTAACGGTGATGGGCTCAATGCCATTGGTGAGCAATCAAAAATTTTTATGACAGGGGGAACTGTTACTGGGAGCAATAGTGTATTATACACAAAAGATGGTGGATATATTAATGTTAAAGATGTTGTACTCACAGCAGATGGTAAAGGAACAAGATTCGGTGCGTTTGCAAGAGGTCACAGCACTATTGAATTGAATGGTAACACAGCAATTAAAAATGTTTCGATCGGTGTTAAAGCCGAAAGTGGTGATGCGACAATCAAGATGACCGGAGGATCGATTGAGATTACAGGAGACAAAGCAGTAGGTGCATCATTTCTTAACACCACCAGCAAAGAAAACACGCTGAAAGATGTGAAAATATCAAGCGGAAATGATGACTTTCTTATGGATAAAGGAATAAGTGCTAACAACAGCACGGTCACTTTAAATAATGTAACCGTCACGAAAGCAAAAAACAGCATCTTAGCAGATAACAAATCTCAAATAACAATTACCGGCGGATCTTTTGAGGCAAAAGGAGAAGCAATAATTGCTCAAAACGGCAGTAGCATTACTTTAAACAATGGTGCGAAAATCATTTCATCTGAGCATAATGCGCTGAGTGCCATTGGTGAGCAATCAAAAATTTTCATGACAGGAGGAACTGTTACTGGGAGTAATAATTCATTATATGCAACTTTGGGTGGATATATTAATGTTAAAGATGTTGCACTCACAGAAAATGGCGAAAGTTCAGTTACAGGCGCATCAGCTGAGGGCCCAAACAGCGTCATTGAATTAAAAGGAAAAACAACGATTACGAAGACTCTCTTTGGTCTTTATGTAACGGATGGAGGCAAAATCACAAGCGAAGAATTAACGATAAAAGGGAAGAGAGCAAATATTGCGGGAATCGAACTGCCCAGCATGGGTGTAAATGCTGCTGCAAATAGCGTTATTGAATTAAACGGAAAAACAACGATTGAAAAAGTTGATTTTGGACTTGTCGCATCCAATAGCACGATTAAGATGGTCAATGGCGCTGAAAACAAAATAGATGCAACAATAATTGCACTAAAGGTAAACAGAAATGGACATATTGATCTCGCAAATACTTCTGCAACAGCAGGGGTTGCTGGGGTAAATTTTGCAGATTTGTCTAAAAATAAGTTAAATGGCCTAAGTGATAGTAATCCACAAGATTGGCAAAACAGTGAAGTTAATTTGACCAATACAGATCTGATCGTTGAAAATGGTATTGGAATAAATACCGATGAATCAATGGGGAAAATTAATCTCAAAAATTCAAAAATCCTTGCTGATACGTTATTCAAAAACATAAAGCAGAAGACAAAGCCTGTTGGAATGTTTACTTTAACCGCAGATCATTCTGTCTTACAAGGCGGTGTAAGAAATGACGAAAATGGGCAAACACGCTTTGATCTGAAAAACGACACAAAATGGACGTTGAAAATCAGCAAAAATGAAAAAGATGATGATGGCAATCTCTTTGATATCGCTCAAAGATCTCGTTCTGATGTTTCTGTGCTTAATCTCGATAACAGCTCCATTGTTTTTGAGAAACCA
>NZ_JBHIPB010000005.1:0-142710 GCF_042195825.1 Bartonella sp. AP40SXNS | reverse complement strand
TTCATTAAAAGGCTTTTCATTTCATAAGATATAGCATTTTGAATTTCATGACCTTTATTTCCTACCTCGGTAAAAAATACCGTGGTTATAAAATCGATCTTGTCTTTAAATCCTTTTATGCAATCTTTATAAACTAAACCTATAAGCTTATGACCGTTTCAAACGATTATTCCTTTGAAGGTTTAGCTCAAAAAAGAGCAAAACTCATACCATTTTTTAAACCTATACAATTTATGTTATCGATATTTTCAAACGACTAAATTTTTAAATAATGTGATTTGTGCTGTGATAAAAACGTACCATAAAATTTATGAACTGTTATGAATGATATCTGCTTTTCATTTCATTTGAACGTTTACATGCGTTATAATATTTGCATCATGATTTGCTTTTTACAGTCTATTCATCCATGGCAATCTTATATAAAAAATGGTCAAATGAATCATGCATAAAAAGATGGATTCTTGAGTGGATTCATATAAAATAATTTCACACAACCTATTGACTTTATTGTGTTTTTTAGTATTATATCTTGAATGACCGACACTAAGTGCGAAAGTGTTCTCTTATGACGATAAACATCTCGCTTTACAGGTATCGGTCCTCCGGTCTTAACCCGAATATAATGACGTGTCATCAAAATACCTTTCTGTGAAAAATATTGTTATTGACATTACACATTATGTGTATTACAGTGCACCAATGGTAGCTATAATAAAAACAACAGATGAATTTGATGAATGGTTAGAAAAGCTTAAAGACAGAAAAGCTGCCAATATAATTCTTGGAAGACTTCATAGAATTCGTTCAGGACTTTTAGGTGACGTTAAATTTTTTAATGGTATAGGTGAATTGCGTATCCACTATGGGGCTGGGTATCGAGTTTATTTCACAAAAAAAGGCGATAAAATTATTATATTGCTTTGTGGTGGTGATAAATCCACACAATCCAGTGATATTCAAAAAGCCTTATCTCTTTTAAAGGATCTTAAAAATGAAATTGAAAACCTTTAACTTTGAAAAACACCTCACAACACCAGAATCTCAAGAAATCTTTTTAAATGAAGCCTTCAAAACTGGTGATGCTGCTCATATAGCGGATGCCATTGGTATTGTTGCTAGAGCACAAAATATGCGTGCCTTAGCAAAAGAAACCAATCGAGAACGCAGTGGATTATACCGCTCTTTAAGCAAAACAGGTGACCCTAAACTTTCTACCTTAGTCGCTGTCTTATCTGCCCTTAATTTACAACTCTCGGTACAATCTGCTAATTCATAAACTGAGGGGAATCTAATAGATCTCTCCCCTCAATTTTAGTGATTGGTTACGAATTCAACGACTATACTTGCTTGACCAGCTTGTACCGTTTTGTCCGCTTTAGCATAGAGAGTAAGTTCTTCATCATAAGGGACAAATTCCTTTTGATTGGTTGGCTTAACCTCTTTGACTGCCTGCTGTTTGATTTCTGCTTCACCAAATTCAGTCCCGCCAGCAGTGCTGCCTATTTTGACCTTTGTGTCCGAAAATGCTGTCTTAACAAACACTTTAATTGAAGTAATCAAAGCACCACGAGGGAGGGTACCTATTTTCATCACCTTTTCTTTATCTTCATAGCTAAAATTAAGACGCAAAAAGCTTACCTGCTGCGTATGAAGATTTCTCCCTTGCAAGGGCTGTGGTAAATAATCTGCCATGTCTTATCCCCTCAATGATTTGTCACAAATTGCACAACCACAACACACTCACCAGCATCAGTGGTTTTATCTCGTGTTGCATAAAGGATCATTTCTTTATCCTCTGGAGTAAAAACCTTTTGGTCTGTTGGTGTAAAATCTTGCGTATTTTGGGCTTTGATATCTTTTTCGCCAAACTCATTGCCGCCATAAGTGCTGCCAATCTTCAACTTCGCCTCAGAAAACGCTGTCTTCACAAACGCTTTTATCGAGGTAATTAAAGCACCACGGGGTAATATCCCAATTTTTTCTGTGAGATGCTTCTCTTTATGCGAGATATTCAAACGTAAGAAACTCACTTGTTAGGTATGTAGATTTCTCCCTTGTAATGGCAAGGTATTGATTTATAATGATAATATAGCGTTATTCATATTGAATTAGAAACCCGAATAACGTAGGATTCTCTCATTTCAAACCTGCTTATCTTGAAATCAATCAAAATCACTCATTTGCACATAACAAGTGGGATGAGTGTATGGATCAAATTTGTACAAAAAAGGAGTAAAAACGGTCCTTATGAACCGTCTTAATGCAAGATCTGTCGCAACATTGGGGGTTGGCAAATATAATGATGGTGCCGGCTTGTTACTTCATAAGCATAAAGATGGAGGCGCTCAATGGATTTATCATTGTACTATTCACGAGCGCTAGCGTGAAGTGAGCTTTAAGAGATATCTCTTAAAACAAGCGCGTAAAATGGCATTCTCCTCACACTGTATTTCTATTGAAATAATGATCACCTTGAATCGTATGAATTTAGATCTTCAGATCTCATCTGCATAACATTTTAATGTGATTGTTATCCAATATTAAAATACCTCTAATATGATGTACAAACTATAAAGAAATAAGAAAAAACATTTGAAAATTTAAATATGAAATCTAAAAACTTAATTCTGAGATACAATCTATCTCCATTCATATAAATACATAGCATATATTCTTAAACTGATAAGACTAAGAAAACCTAAATATTGATGAATATCTATAACCATACCTGAGAAACAGTGATAATCACGTTAAATCAAATTGTCCGCAAATGCCTCTCATTGAAAAAAACAATATCTTATCTGGGCGGCACATATAACACCTTTTTATACGAAAAAACTATAAAAAAGCAATTCGTTATGAATCCACTGCTTCCAAGACAAGAAGATATTCTCCACCTCTTGTGCCGCCTGTAAATTCTCATTATAAACAGATATCGTTTTTATTCTTCAATGTTTCATAAACTGTTCTAAATCAAATCCATCATGCCTTGTATATAATCAAAGTCGATCTTACTAAAAGTCATGCTGAAAAATATAATAATATTATTCATAAAAAATAAAAAAATTACAATAGATGTTTTTTTTGCAATTTCACCAGCATTAGCAGCAATGCTTAAATCTAATCTAAGAAATAAAATATTCATTTTCAGAAAAATGAAAAGAAGCTCTTAAAAAAGAATTTTTACAATCTGTTTCCTAAAGCATGTAATGTAGTAGCAACACGCGGCACGAAAATGCAATGCTATAAGTTTCAGTAATCAAAAACAATTTTTACTGAAAAAAGATAAAACAGCATTATTTTATACTAAAACAGTCAATAGAAAAACGTTTAGCAACAAAATCAACCAAAAAACATCAAAAAGGTTAGGGATTATACAGAAAAATAAGCTAATACAATAAGAGGAAAACTCTCTTTATAGCTTATTGATATTATTTAAACATGGTGATCCCGACAGGATTCGAACCTGTGACCCACGGCTTAGAAGGCCGTTGCTCTATCCAGCTGAGCTACGGGACCCAACTGATTATTTTCTCAATTCAAAATAGCATTTTTAATTCAATGTGTCCAAGGTTGCTGCCGATCACTGCGAAAATTATCAGAATAAGAAATAGCACGTCGAATCGATGTATGTTTCTTTTCTACACGGTAAGAGATAGCATTCTTACGTGCAAAAGCAATCGCTTCTTCTTTCCTATTAAATCGGATCCTTACCTGATTATTCATATCAGACGTTGCCGTGTATCCCATAAGAGGTTCAAGCATTTTTTCTTTCATCGGCTCATACTCTAGAACCCAAAAACTTGTATTCCCTTTACCTGACTGCATAGCTGTCTTAGCAGGACTATAAATACGTGCGATCATGTCTTTTTCCTTCAGATTAAACAACGCTTGAATGATAGTTTCTCATCACACGTACCCAATTTGGTCATTTTCACACACTCAATCAAATATGGTCGGAGCGATAGGATTCGAACCTACGACCCCCTGATCCCAAATCAGGTGCGCTACCAGGCTGCGCTACGCTCCGCCATTTACATTTACTTGATGCACATTTCCTAAAATTTTCACAACAGAAGTGCAAGAGAAAAACACACTTTTTTTAAATTTTGTTGCATTTCTTTACAAAAAAGCACATTTTTTAATTTTTTCCCCTACTCAATAACAAATTTATTGACAAATAGTAGAAAATAACCTCCGTAAAAAATCCAATCTATATTAAAAAAGAATGAATTTCTCTATAAAGACTTCATAATTTTTATCCTGTTTTAAGCAAGCTCTCACTGTATCAAAACGCATTTCACAGATACAGTTTTAGAAAAAAACGACTTAAATATCATAGAAAAATTTTCCCAAAGAGAACATAAGCCAAAGAATTCAGCTGTATTAAGCTTTTTTCTCCTCTTTTTCTATCTTCCCAAGGACTCTTTTATTAAAAACTTTAGAATCTGCGACAATTCATATTCATAAACAACAAACATTTTTTCAAAGCACAAAGGTTTCATTATAAATAAAATAAAGCGCTCTTTTTAGAAAAATTTTCAAATGCGAAGATGAAAAAAAATTCAACATCATACAATAAAATCTCAAAGTTATTTAAAATAATCACATGACAAAAGTCAAAAAACACTATTTTTCTCTCTTATATAGATATCCAAAAAAGAAAAAATTTAAATGACTTGTCTTTTCACATATTGAAACGATAATAAAAGGTCAGAATAGGTAAGCCGCGATAAAGAGTATTTACGGATTTCTTCTATTCAAAACTTCAGCAATAACAGCACGTGTTATTTTTCTTTTTCTTTGTAATGCCAACTGATCAACAGAATCAATAACACGCTTCAATGAAAATAAAGAACGTTCACAACGACTTACAAGGTAATAAACCGTATCTGGATGTACAATAAGTTGCCTATCGGAAAAAAGCTTAAAAGCAACAGCTGTTAACAATGCATCATCAGGCTGATTAATTTCAACGAACATCACCGAATTAAGACGACTTTTTAGATCATTTAACGTTAAATTCCAAGCGGAAGGAAGTGTTCGTGCCGTCATCAATAAAGTAGCTTGTCGTGCATCAAGATTTGTTTGCTTAATACTGTTAATTAAATGAAAAAGTTCTGTCTCATTGATTTCACCTGTATCAATATCCTCTATTAAAAATGATCTGCCTAAAGAAGCCATAGTAACAGCCTGATCAAGTTCATTGTACTGAATCCTGAAAGCATCTGCTTTTTGGAGCCATATATTAGAAAAGTGCGTTTTTCCAGATCCTTCTTTACCAACTAAAACTGCAATAGGTAAGCTCCAATTGGGCCAGTGATCAATAAGCTGAAAAGCCATACGATTACTTTCCGTTACCACTAAATCCTCAAATTGAAAAATCGGATCATAAGGAAAATTTAAAGATAATTGCGTTTCACACCCATTCATTTTAGCGGCTCCGAATTTCCGCTTCGCGAATACATCTGAGAACTCAGATAAGTATGAAGAGCAAAACGAACTAAAACGCCAACAGCCGCTGCCGCAGGAACAGCAACAAGCATACCAGTAAAACCAAAGAGTGAAGAAAAAGCAAAAAGTGAAAACATCAACCATACGGGATGTAATCCCACTGATGAACCTACAAGCTTGGGTTGAAGAATATACCCTTCAATAAATTGACCAATTAAAAAAAGTGCCATCACAACAATGATTCCCCCCCAATTATTGGGATAAAACTGGACCCATGCAATACCAACAGAAAGGAGCAAACCACTCATTGTGCCGATATAAGGAACAAAGCTAATAAGACCAATAAACATACCAATCAAAAGACTAAAATTGAGTCCTGCAATCGTTAAACCAATAGCATAATAGCCTCCCAATATGAGACAAACTGTTCCTTGTCCACGAACAAAGCCTGCAATAGCTCTATCCATTTCATGAAAAATACTACGGACGGTTTCAAGATGATCACGCGGTATTAACGAATCGATTGCTGTTACCATACGTGGCCAATCTAATAACATATAAAATGCCACCACAGGTGCCACAACAAATAGGCTAACGATATTAACGATTGACTTTCCTGACTTTAAAAGTGAATTCAAAAGAGACGTAATAAAATCCGAACCTTCGCCCAAAAATCCTTTAATATTATTCCGTAATTCATTTGGATCACTTCCAAAATAGCGCCTTAACCAATCAAAATCATGCTCAACAAAAAAGGTTTGAATACGATTAATATAAACGGGTAAACCATCACTCATAAATTGCTGTATTTGCCAACTAATAACAGGAATCAAAATAACTAAAGCAGCAACAAAGATAATAACAATAAATAAGGTAATAAGGACAGTCCCAAACACACGACGAATACCAAATTTTTCAAGTAATTGAACAATGGGATTGAGAAAATAAGCCAACACAATCCCTGCCACAAAAGGAAGCAAAATCGATCCAAAAACAAACATAAAAAGAATGAAAAAAATCAGCGTACCCAGCCAAAAAAAGATTTGTCTTTTCATATTATTCGGCAACGGTAATTGAGTATACGCTGGCACATAAGTCTTATAACGATCACGAGATGTATTCTCACTCACTTTCTTTCTCATAAGTTTCCAAGAAGACTGTCCGTGATTATCTGATATCTTGCTCATAAAATATCCTAAAAAAAACTTCACAAAGAATTATAAACAACTTCAAAATAAGCTACAAGAAAAGTTGCTTATTTTCTTATCAATATCTCTTGCAGAGAGAACTCTATCATGGCATTGCATAATATCAAAACCTGATTTTCCATTAAAGGAAGGCTCCAATGAGCAATCAAGATCTTATAAAGAATAAATCCAAAGTCGGCCTTACCTACGCAAAAGCCGGTGTAAACATCGATATGGGTAATGCCATGGTAGAAAAAATCAAACCCTTTATACGCGCTACAAAACGAGCCGGAGCAGATGCAGAAATTGGTGGGTTTGGTGGCCTTTTTGATTTAAAAGCCGCTGGCTTTACAGATCCTATCCTCGTAGCAGCCAATGATGGAGTGGGAACAAAATTAAAAATTGCTATCGAAGTAGGTCACCATAATACTGTAGGTATTGATCTCGTTGCTATGTGTGTCAATGATTTACTTGTACAAGGAGCTGAACCGCTTTTTTTTCTGGATTATTTTGCAACTGGAAAGCTCGACCCTGAACAAGGGGCGGCAATCGTTTCTGGTATTGCAGAAGGATGTAAACAAGCCGGTGCTGCTCTTATTGGAGGAGAAACTGCAGAAATGCCAGGAATGTATGCAGAGGGAGATTATGATCTAGCCGGTTTTGCTGTAGGAGCATGCGAACGCAGCAAGCTACTCCCTTCAAAAGATTTGATAGAAGGTGATGTTATATTAGGTCTAAGCTCCTCTGGAATTCATTCCAATGGCTTTTCGCTTGTTCGACGAATCATCCAGCAAAATTATCTCAAATGGAATGACCCTGCCCCCTTTTCCCCTGAAAACAGCCTTGGTATAGCACTTCTTACACCAACACGCATTTATGTAAAATCGCTTCTTCCCATCATGCGAAAATATGAAGGGATTAAAGCTCTTGCTCATATTACGGGTGGAGGCTTTCCTGAAAATATTCCACGTGTCCTTCCATCTTCTCTCTGCGCTGAAATTAATCTTTCTACCATCAATGTTCCAGCAGTATTTTCATGGATTGCCAAACAAGGTAAAATAGAAGAAACAGAAATGTTAAGAACATTCAATTGTGGTATTGGCATGATCATTATCGTAGCACAGCATGCAGCTGAAACAATTACACAAGCTCTTGAAAGAAAAGGAGAAACTGTAACTCCACTTGGCATTTTAATAAAACGCCAAGATCAAAATAAAGGAATACTTTATAAAGGGGTACTGAATTTATGAAAAAAAAAATTGTCGTTTTTATTTCTGGTAATGGTTCGAATATGGTCGCCCTTGCTCAAGCAAGCCAACAAACGGAATATCCTGCTGAAATTGTCGCTGTTATTTGCGATAATCCGCGTGCAAATGGTATTGAAAAGGCACAAAATCATAACTTACCCATTCATATTGTTGATCGTAAAATTTACAAAACAAAAGAAGAGCATGAAGAAAATATTTTTACGATTTTAGATCAATATAAACCAGATTTTCTCTGCTTTGCAGGGTATATGCGCCTTATCTCACCACGTTTTGTAAAACTTTATGAAGGACGAATTTTAAACATTCATCCTTCTCTTTTGCCTTCATTTAAAGGCTTAAACACACATGAAAAAGCTTTACAAGCAGGTGTAAAAATTACAGGTTGCACTGTTCATCTTGTTACAGAAGACGTGGATGCAGGAAAAATCCTTGCCCAAGCAGCCGTTCCAGTCTATCCCCATGATACTGCTGAGCGCTTAGCAGAAAGAGTTCTTAAAGTAGAGCATAAACTCTACCCCGAAGCCTTAAAAGCATTTATTGAAGGAAAGAGCAAAATGATAGATACGCAACAACAGCTTTTATCTTTTTGAGTGTATCAACAATCTATTAATCAGCATATTTCAATGCTTTACACATAGTTTCTGCTCAGTATCTACAATTGAAAATCTCTATGAAATGTTGACATAATAGAGCCCATCTCTTCAATAAATTTTTGCACAAAACATGTGATTTTTTTGAATTTTATTTCATTTTCAAAATTCTTCTTCTTTATTTAGTTCTATGACATTATCATAAGCTCTATTTATCAAAATGCTCTCGTATTTAACCTAAAAAATCTTAAAATACGCACTTTTTCTATTGCATAAATTTTTGCTCATGACGAAAGTGTTTCTTTAACTGTTACAGCTAACTGTTTGAGTGTAAAAGGTTTAGATAAAAAACCAAAAACAGCATCTTTTGGAAGATTTTTAGCAAAAGCATCTTTTGCATATCCAGAAACGAAAAGAAATTTGATACCAGGATAGTTTTTACGGACTTCCTTCAATAAAGTGGGCCCATCCATTTCTGGCATCACCACATCGGAAACAATAATATCAACATCTCCTTTTTGTTCCTCAAGAATAGAGAGTGCTTCCACCCCACTTGCAGCCTCTAAAACCGTATATCCTCTCATTTGAAGAGCTCTTACCCCCCCCATTCTGACCGCATCTTCATCTTCAACCAATAAAACAGTCGCAGATCCTGTTAAGTCTATATTTTTATCTTTCTCTTCATCTTTTTCAACCTTTTGAGAAATTTCTCCTTTTATATTGGGGATATAACGGGGAAGAAAAATATGAAATGTTGCTCCTTCACCTTCTTTACTTTCACAATAAATATACCCACCGCTCTGCTTGATAATTCCATAAACCATTGATAAACCAAGTCCTGTTCCTTTTCCAACTTCTTTTGTTGTAAAAAATGGCTCAAACATTTTTTCTTGTATAGCAGCAGATATACCAGCTCCTGTATCTGAAATAGTCAATTGCACATACTCGCCAATTGCTAATCCAAGATGATTAAATTCAGCACTTTGTTGCTTTGTAATATTATTTGTCGCAATCGTAACAATACCTCCATCTAACATGGCATCACGCGCATTAATAACCAAATTCATAATAACACGCTGAAAAGATGCTTGATCAACTTCAACGCTCCACAAATCTCTTCCATGAATAATTTTTAACTGAATATTATTACCCAAAAGTGGTAAAATAAGATTGCGAATGTCTGATAAAAACTCTGTAAAATCAACTTCTTCAGGTCGAAGTGTTTGCTTTCTAGAAAAAGCTAATAATTGCTGTACAAGAGCAGCTGCACGATTAGCATTATTTTTAATATTGATCAGATCAGCATGAGCAGGATCAGAACTACGATGCGTATTTAAAAGAAGATCACACGACATTAAAATTGCTGTTAAAACATTATTAAAATCATGAGCAATGCCGCCAGCCAATTGTCCTACAGCTTGCATCTTCTGACTTTGCATCATTTTATCTTCAAGAGTTTTTTGTTCGGTTGTTTCAATCACAGAGATAATAAGCAAATCTTGCAATACATCACCATGATAGGGCGGTACAGACATAATATGGAGCCGTAAATGGCATTCTTCATTTTTTTCTAAAACAGTTTCTAGAGAAACAAAATAATTTTTATTTGTTGCAATTCTCTGAAAAGAACGCTCTAACTGCACACAATCACGACGAGAAATAACATCATAAAAATTGACAGCTTTGTCCATACATCCTGTGAGTGATGAAAAAGCTTTATTCATATGAACCAATTGCCCTGCATGATCCACCACGGCTATTGCAAAAGGACTCGCATCAAAATATTCTCCTAATATACGGGGTAATTTTAATTGATCGTCCTCTTCTTTTTGTATTTGTTGTGGAATGATCACAATACGATAAATAGCCTCCTCTTCTAAGAGAGAAGAAACAGATATAAGACAATGGAATATTTTCTCACAAGTCGTGTGTGAATTTAAACATAACGAAAGCCTATAAGGTAAAGAGTAACCTGAACTTTGATATCTGTTGGTTTGTAAACAGATATCACTCCATGAGCTCTTAGCGCCAACGCTATCAAATAACAAATCAAAATTATATTGACCAATTGAGAAATTAGCTAAATCAATTGAAAACCATTCTGCAAAAGTCGCATTGGCATAAAGAATAGTTCCTTGTCTATTAACGGATACAAAACCAATAGAAGCTTGATCCAAGTGATTGATAGCCTCTTGAAGGTTCGAGAAAAAAACTTCTCGCGTTTGTTGTAAGTGCGAAATATCAGTAATACGCCAAAATAAAAGCTTTTTTTTCTGTTTTGTGATAGGTTGAACGGAAATATTATACCAAACAGACTTTTTTGGTGTAGAATCGGTAAAAATTGGCTGTTCTACTCTTAATTCCTCTTGCGCTGCAAGATTATTACAGGCTGCAACCTTTAAGCGGTACGAGAGGGCACCAGCTCCTGGAAGATCCGCAATAACCCTATAACAAGACACTTCAGGCCTATAGGTCAGAATTTTTCGATAGTTTTGATTAGAATAATAAACAAAACCAGAAAGATCAGAGATTACAATTGCATCATCGCTCCTATTAAAGATGCTAAAATCAAAATCTTCATGCGACCACACATGATATCTTAAAATTCCCATTCCATACAAAACGAGTGTTGCAACACCGATCATTGCTAGAATCAAAAAAGATATTGATATCGCCTGTTGCAAATAGTTTTGTGTATAAAAAAAACCTAAAATACCCACAATGAAAAGAAAACCTAATACAAAAACAACACCAAAAATAACAACTCTCCGATGAAACGAAGACGCTGATCTTTCATTATTCTCAAAATCTTTATCCATCTCTCTTTGCCTTAGCTTATAGCTATTTCTTATGTCACAAAACTTCCTTTATATTCGTTGTTATGTTGTTATAAAGTATATACTATGATATTATCTAAGATAAGATCGCTTAATATTCAAAAGTTTATTTCTTACGTTATAAGTGAACCTTTTGAGGGTATGTTTATAAATTTATCTCAATAAAAAATAATATTTCCATACAAAATGGGAGAAAATCTATGTATATCTGGTTATCAGAGCAAATAGGTGTATCTGCGGCAAACATAACGATAAGCTTTTTGATTTTTGTAATAACAATCGCAGCTATTACCATAATTATCGTATTTTTACGCCGTTTAAATACAAGAAGATTCAACATTAATAGAAAAAAAAGCCTATCGCGATTAGCATTATGTGAAGTAATTTCTATAGATCGAGCACGCCGCCTTGTTTTAATCCGTTGCGATAATAAAGAACATTTGCTCCTTATTGGTGGATTAACAGATATGGTTGTAGAATCCGATATTACCGGTACATCCAAAATACAAAAGAGAGAAACACACACACATCTAAATTCCACCCCTACAGAAAAAAACGATATATCGGATAAAAGTCCCTCTCCTTTTACGAATCAAGCGGTAAAAGATTCAGCCATCACCGCCGAAATTGAGGGGCGGCAAGAACCATCTTTATTCATTCCTACCCCTCAAAAATAAAAATATACAATTTTATCACCACGAATTTCGTTTGTTTATCATCTTAATAACCTTACCTTAATCATCGCGATAAACTCTTTCACGTCGTTCGTGACGTTCTTGCGCTTCCAATGACAAAACGGCTATCGGCCGAGCCTCAAGACGCTTTATACTAATGGGTTCGCCGGTTTCTTCACAAAAACCGTATGTCCCATTATCAATGCGCTCTAAAGCAGCATCTATTTTTGAAATAAGTTTCCTCTGACGATCACGAGCACGTAATTCGATTGTACGATCAGTTTCACAAGAAGCCCGATCAGTCAAATCGGGTTGACCAACATTCTCTTCCTGCAAATTTTCCAAAGTCTCACGAGCTTCTTTTAATATATCATTCTTCCAAGAAACCAATTTAGCACGAAAATACGCCTTTTGCCGCTCATTCATAAAAGGCTCATCTTCACTAGGGCGATATTGACCATAAATCTCTTCGCTCATGCAATAAAAAACCTCCACATATGCTATGTGCGGTCTATATATTGTGCAATACCCATCAACACAAGAGTAAAATGTTTTTTCATAACAATCGACGAATATATTTAAATGTACTGTTTAGGTTTGATCACTTTATTTATGTAGATTGAACTCTTGATTAAATCTCATCCAGAATCATTTTTCTCGCTTATTGAAAAACCTTAAAAAGAAGGAAATCAGATATCAGAGTCATCCCTCCCCTACTCTCTACATTGTTTAAAATCTAAATGAAGCAACAATAAATCATTTCATCAATGCAAAAAATAAAATCTTTATAAAGGCAAAGTGTGATATTCACGTTTCAAATACATCAAAGCATCTTTTTCTTTATTACAGTTAATTGCAACAACCTCACCAATCAAAACACAATGAGTTGCGTGTTCGTGCCAACAAATCAAACGACAATCAAACGACGCTAGAGCGTCTGAAAGACTAGGCGCCCCCGTTTGCAAAGCTCCCCATTGAGCAACATCAAAACGCTCATTTTGTGTAAAATTGCAACGCCTCGAAAAAACATCCGCTAATGAGCGATGTTTTCCTGCCAAGCTATTAACACAAAAATTTCCATTCTCCATAAATACCTGATTCTTTAAATTATGACGCATAAGACAAACAAGAAGGGTTGGAGGATTATCAGATAAAGAACAACACGCCGAAACAGTCACCCCGCGTCTTCCCTTAATACCATTTGTTGTCACAATATGCACAGCTCCTGCAAAAAGACTCATGGCGTCTCGATATTCTTGGGAAGAAACCGCAATAGTATGTTTATGTTGAAGTTCAGGCATCAAATATGTTTTATGATTCGACATATCTTTCACTTATAAAGCTTTAAAATTTCAAGCGATCTTTCCATAAAAAGACCTATAATACATATTTTTTCTTTTCCGTCATAACACAAAAAATATTTGTGTATACACAGCGATATGATAAAAACTGCCAATCTAAGGAGATTTTAATGCCCCACGCTCATCTCATTTCGCCTTCTCTCTTGGCTTCTGATTTTTCTAAACTTGGACAAGAAATGTTAGATGTTGTTGATGCTGGTGCAGATTGGCTTCATCTTGATATTATGGATGGGCACTTTGTTCCTAACATCACCTTTGGTCCTGAAATCGTCAAAGCTCTGCGCCCATTAACAAAAGCAATATTTGATGTCCACCTGATGATCGCACCAGTAGACCCTTATTTAGAAGCTTTTGCAAAAGCAGGTTCAGATATTATAACTATTCATGCTGAAGCAGGTCCACATCTTCATCGTTCACTCCAAACAATCAAAAAAATGGGGAAAAAAGCAGGAATCGCACTCAATCCAAGCACCCCTGAACATATGCTTGAATATTTGCTTGATCAATTAGATCTCATTCTCATCATGACGGTCAATCCCGGTTTTGGTGGACAAAGTTTTATTCCAGAAATAAAAGATAAAATTAAGCGCGTTAAAAGCATGATTGCAAACCGCCCTATTGACCTTGAAGTTGATGGTGGTATCACCGTTGATACAATTGGGATAGCTGCAAAAGCTGGTGCAAATGTATTTGTCGCAGGCTCTGCAATTTATAAAGATGGAAATAAAGAGCTTTACAAAACACGTATTAGTGCATTGCGCCAAGCCGCAATCCTCTCACAACAAGGAAAAAAATGATGATCGCACGTTATTCCCGCCCTGCAATGGTAACAATTTGGTCTCCCGAAACAAAATATCGTATTTGGTTTGAAATTGAAGCCCATGCCTGTGATGCCCTTGCTCACTTAGGGATTATTCCGAAAGAAGCCGCCAAAGTCATTTGGGAAAAAGGGGCAGCAGCTAAATTTGATGTCAATCGCATTGATGAAATTGAAGCAATTACCAAACATGATGTTATCGCATTTCTAACCCACCTCGCTGAATTCATTGGACCAGAAGCACGTTTTATCCACCAAGGTATGACATCATCTGATGTTCTCGATACAACGCTGAACATTCAATTGATGCGTGCGAGTGATATTTTGCTAGAGGATATAGATCAACTTCTTGAAGCATTAAAAAGACGTGCTTTTGAACATAAAGAAACAATCACCATTGGGCGGAGTCATGGCATTCATGCTGAACCGACAACTTTTGGAATCAAGTTTGCTCTTGCATACGCTGAATTTTCCCGTTGTCGCAAACGTCTTCTTGCCGCACGAGAAGAAATTTCTACTTGCGCGATTTCAGGAGCTGTAGGAACTTTTGCTAATATCGATCCACGCGTTGAAGAACATGTAGCAAAAGCCTTGAGGATGCGTGCTGAACCGGTTTCCACCCAAGTAATACCAAGAGATCGTCATGCTATGTTTTTTGCAACACTTGGTGTTATTGCTTCCTCTATTGAAAGGCTAGCAATAGAAATACGCCATTTACAACGAACAGAAGTTCTTGAAGCAGAGGAACATTTCTCACCTGGGCAAAAAGGTTCATCGGCAATGCCTCATAAACGTAATCCAGTTTTAACAGAAAATTTAACTGGACTAGCCCGTATGGTACGTGCATTTGCACTCCCGGCCATGGAAAATGTAGCTCTTTGGCATGAACGTGATATTTCCCATTCATCTGTTGAGCGTTATATTGCTCCAGATGCGACGATTACACTTGATTTTGCTCTTTCTCGCCTCACATCTGTCATTGAAAATCTCATTGTCTATCCAGAAAATATGCAAAAAAATCTCAATAAATTCCGCGGTCTTGTTCACTCACAACGGGTTCTTTTAGCACTCACACAAGCAGGGATTAGTCGTGAAGATTCTTATCGGATTGTACAACGAAATGCGATGAAAGTTTGGGAACAAGGAAAAGATTTTTTAGAAGAACTCCTCAACGACAAAGATGTTACCAAAGCTTTAAGTGAAGAAGAACTTCGCGAAAAATTTGATCTTTCTTACCACACCAAACATATCAATACGATTTTTAAACGTGTTTTTGAAGAACAATAAAGCGACATAGAAAACCAAAATCCATTCCACCTATGATCAAAAATCTGTTGTAACAAAGAAAACAATTCATGAAAGCAAATCAACTCGATATTCTTATTGTTCCTGGCTACAAAGGATCTGGTCCAGATCATTGGCAAACACGCTGGGAAAAAAAATTGTCGACAGCCCGCCGCATTGAACAACTCCATTGGTCAAAGCCTGTTTGTGAAGAGTGGGTTAACAAAGTTAAAACCGCCATCGCAAAAGCTCAAAGGCCTGTTATGCTTATTGCTCATTCATTAGGAGTTCCCAGTGTTATTCATGCAACTGTACAAAATACAGAAAAAATTTGTGGCGCTTTCTTTGTTGCACCTCCAGATGTCGCCAATGAAAAAATACGTCCCAAACATTTAATGACATTTGGCCCCTATCATCGCCAAAAGCTTTCTTTTCCTTCTATTGTCATAGCCAGTCGCAACGATGAGTTTTGTCAATTTTCAGTAGCAGAAAAAATTGCCAATGATTGGGGATCACTCTTTGTTGATGCTGGGTATTCTGGCCATATTAACGCAGAATCCGGACACGGACCTTGGCCTGAAGGGCTTATGGTCCTCTCTCACTTTCTTGCAAAAATTTGATCCAAAAGAGATGATCTTCTTTCTCATCGCTTATGTATCTTCACCTTTGGATAAACGTGTAATGACAAAAATTATAAAAGTATCATAGCAATATCATTGAGAAATTCTATCAATTAGGATAGTATCATTTATCAATGTTATTAAAAACCTCTCAAGATAAATAGAGAATCATGATGAATCGTCGCCACCGTATTTATGAAGGCAAGGCTAAAATTTTATATGAAGGACCTGAACCAGGGACTTATATTCAGTTTTTTAAAGATGATGCAACTGCCTTTAATGCAAAAAAACATGAAATTATCGATGGAAAGGGGGTTTTAAACAACCGAATTTCGGAACATATTTTTAGCCATCTTGGACGTTTGGGCATCCCAACACATTTTATCAAACGTATAAACATGCGCGAACAGCTTATTAAAGCGGTGGAAATCATTCCGTTGGAAGTTGTTGTTCGCAATGTTGCTGCTGGCTCTCTTGCTAAGCGTTTAGGACTGGAAGAAGGAACCCCGCTTCCGCAATCCATCATTGAATTCTACTATAAAAATGATTCTCTCGATGATCCTATGGTAACGGAAGAACATATCACAACTTTTGGGTGGGCTGTCCCACAAGAGATAGAAGATATCATGCAACTTTCAATTCGTATTAATGATTTTCTTTCTGGGCTTTTTGCCGGTGTTAACATCCAATTAATTGATTTTAAAATGGAATTTGGTCGCCTGTGGGAAGATGAAACAATGCGCATTGTTCTTGCTGATGAAATCTCTCCTGATTCTGCACGACTATGGGATATGCACACACAAGAAAAAATGGATAAAGACCGTTTTCGTCGTGATATGGGTGGGCTTATTAATGCCTATCAAGAAGTTGCCAAACGTCTTGGTATTATGAATGAAAATGAACCTACACGACCAAGTGGTCCCGTTCTCGTAAAATAAAAACAAGGTAAAATATTATCACCTTATATAAATACCCCCTCTTCAAAGGAGAGGTTCTTTTAACAACAGGAAGCAAAAAATGAAAGCACGCATTACAGTTACTTTAAGAGAAAGCGTTCTTGATCCACAAGGAGAAGCAATTGTTGGTGCTTTAAAAAGTTTAGCTTTCGAGGGCATTCATTCCATTCGTCAAGGAAAGGTTTTTGATATTGTTCTTGATGATCTACCTTCTGAAAGCGCAAAGAAAAAACTTAACCAGATGTGTGAAGAGTTACTCGTAAATACTGTCATCGAAAATTATACAATCGAACTTCTTTAAGTGGAACGCTCATGAAAACTGCTATCATTCAACTTCCTGGATTAAATCGTGACCGAGATATGATTGCAGCATTACATCATATAACGGGAGTTGAACCACTAAAAATTTGGCAAACAGAAACAACAATTCCAGATGTAGATGTTATTATTATTCCTGGTGGTTTTTCTTATGGCGACTACTTAAGGTGTGGCGCTATTGGAGCGCGAACCCCTATCTTAAAGGCCATTCGTGAAAAAGCACAAGAAGGGACTACAATAATAGGGATCTGTAATGGATTTCAAATTTTGTTGGAAGCTGGATTATTACCCGGTACTTTAATGCGTAACGCTTCTTTAAAATTTGTTTGTCGTGAAATCAAACTTGAAGTCGTTAACGCCAAGACAAAATTTTCTCGATATTATTCTAAAGGACAAATTATTCGTTGTCCCGTTGCCCATCACGATGGGAATTATTTTGTTGATAGTGAAACATTAAAACAAATGGAAGATAATCAACAAATTGTTTTTCGTTATGCAGAAAATACAAATCCTAATGGCTCAATAAAAGATATTGCTGGTATTGTTAATAAAGCTGGTAATATTCTTGGTATGATGCCTCATCCTGAAAACTTTATTGAACCCGCTCATGGAGGTGTTGACGGTCGTTTACTTTTTCAAAGTGCTTTAGAGTTAGCAAATGGATGATGCCGAAAAATTCTTGTGCTCCATAATTATAAAAAACAAAGGTCTATATCTTGCGTCGTAAATCCATGAACGGAATTATTCACAAACAACAATGGATATTATTTTCTAAATACATAATTATTTAAGATCGTTTTTGGTCTTAAATCCCATCAAACAAACGAACAAAATCTTCAGCTTACGGTCTATGAATATTTTTATTATTAAACAACATTATTGCTTATAATAGCTGCTAGATAGAAACTAAAATGCTAAATTTCAGTTAATTTAACGGATAAATACTCATGAAGCCTTGCGATAACATCACTATTACACCAGAGCTCATTGCACAACACGGGCTAAAAGAAGATGAATATCAACGTATCCTGACGTTAATCGGTAGAGAGCCAACATTTACTGAACTAGGAATTTTTTCTGCAATGTGGAATGAACATTGTTCTTATAAATCCTCTAAAAAATGGCTAAAAACTCTTCCAACAGAAGGAAAGTGTGTCATTCAAGGGCCTGGTGAAAATGCTGGCGTTGTTGATATTGGTGAAGGGGAATGTGTGGTTTTTAAAATGGAAAGCCATAACCATCCTTCTTATATTGAACCTTATCAAGGTGCAGCAACAGGTGTTGGTGGTATTTTACGTGATGTCTTCACAATGGGAGCCCGTCCTGTCGCCGCTATGAATGCATTGCGATTTGGCGCTCCTGATCATCCACGAACACGCCATCTTGTTTCCGGTGTTGTTTCTGGTATTGGTGGTTACAGCAATGCTTTTGGCGTTCCAACGGTTGGTGGAGAAGTAAATTTTGATGAGCGTTATAATGGCAATATCCTTGTTAACGCTTTTGTAGCCGGTATTGCAAAGACAGACGCCCTTTTTTATTCTAAAGCGCAAGGCATCGGACTCCCTGTTGTTTATCTTGGGGCAAAAACAGGGCGAGATGGTGTCGGTGGAGCAACAATGGCTTCTGCTGAATTCGATGATTCAATCAGTGAAAAACGTCCAACCGTTCAAGTCGGTGATCCTTTTACAGAAAAGTGTCTTCTTGAAGCATGTTTAGAGCTCATGGAACTTGGAGCTGTGGTTGCTATTCAAGATATGGGAGCTGCAGGTCTCACCTCTTCTGCCGTTGAAATGGGTGCAAAAGGCAATCTAGGAATACAGCTTAATCTTGATGCAGTTCCCGTTCGTGAAGAAAACATGACAGCCTATGAAATGATGCTTTCTGAAAGCCAAGAGCGTATGCTCATGGTTCTTAAACCAGAGTTAGAAAAGCAAGCAGCAGCAATTTTTCATAAATGGGGGCTCCATTTTTCCATTATTGGAAAAACAACCAATGATCTACGTTTCCGTGTATTTCATCAAGGGAAAGAAGTTGTTAATCTTCCCATCAAAGAACTTGGTGATGAAGCACCTGTTTATGACCGTCCTTGGAGTGAACCTGCAAAAAAAACACTCCTGAAAACAGAAGACGTCAAAAAAGTTAACAATCTTGGTGATGCGCTTTTGAGCTTATTGAATTCTGCTGATCAAAGTTCACGACGATGGATTTATGAACAATATGATACCCTTATCCAAGGAAATAGCCTTATCCGCCCAGGAGGCGATGCAGGCGTTATCCGTGTAGGCAACAATAGCAAACGTGCTCTTGCTTTTTCTTCTGATGTAACACCTCGCTATTGTGAAGCAGACCCTTATGAGGGAGGAAAACAAGCTGTCGCAGAATGTTGGCGAAATATTAGTACGACAGGTGCAACGCCGTTGGCTGCTACAGATAATCTCAATTTTGGTAACCCTGAAAAACCTGAAATTATGGGACAACTGGTCTTGGCTATTAAAGGGATAGGGGAAGCTTGTAGAATCCTCGATTTCCCTATCGTTTCAGGCAATGTTTCTCTTTACAACGAAACAAATGGAGAAGCTATTCTTCCAACCCCTACAATTGCTGGTGTAGGACTTCTTGGTGATTGGTCTAAAATGGTAACAATAAAGGGGATGCAAAATGGAGATTATATTGTTTTAGTGGGAGATTGCGGTTCTCATTTAGGACAATCAATCTATGCGCGAAACATTTTAAATATTGATGCAGGTGCCCCCCCTCACGTAGATTTACAACTTGAAAAAAAGCATGGTCAATTTGTTCGAGATGTCATACATCGTGGTTTTGTTCACGCCGCCCATGATCTTTCTGATGGAGGATTAGCGATTGCGCTTGCAGAAATGGTCATTAAAGCAGGTAAAGGGATCAAAACAAAATTAAGCAACCAATCACCAGAACATGCAGAACTTTTTGGAGAAGACCAAGGACGTTATCTTTTAGCAGTCAAACCTGAAGCACTCAATAGCCTTAAAGAGCTCGCACAAATAAGTGCAGTTTCTTTAATAGAGCTAGGTAACGTTGCAGGTGATGCACTTGATATAGATGGAATACTAAAACTTTCTATAGACAAACTCACAAAAGCCTATGAAAACTGGTTTCCACAATTTATGGGTGAAGAGTAAAAATTGTTTTTTCTCTTAAACAGCCTTTATAAAAAAATGAATAACATAGGAGAATAATGATGGCGATGAGTGCCCATGCAATTGAAACGCTTATTCGTGAAAGTATTCCTGATGCTATTGTAATAGTTCGTGATCTTGCTGGAGATGGAGAACATTATGCTGCAGAAGTTATTTCTGAAAGTTTTCGTGGTAAAACCCGTGTTCAACAACATAAAATGGTTTATGATGCCCTTAAAGGCAATATGGGAAATGACCTTCATGCCTTAATGTTGCAAACAAATATTCCAAAATAATCTAAAATTTCTTCTTGCATTCACACATTTAATACGATTAAAAACAGTATGAATATAAATTACACACTGATAAAAATCTGAAATATCGAGGGATAAAAATGACCACTGTTCATGATTTTATTGACAACGAGATTAAAACAAACGACGTCATTTTATTCATGAAAGGAACACCTGACGCTCCGCAATGCGGGTTTTCAGGACAAGTTGTTCAGATCCTTGATTATTTAGGATTGAATTATAAAGGGATTAATATCTTAACTTCTAACGAATTGCGTCAAGGGATTAAAGATTACTCAAATTGGCCAACAATTCCACAGCTTTATATCAAAGGTGAATTTATCGGAGGCTGTGATATTGTTAAAGAGATGTTTCAAAACAATGAGTTACAGGAACTTTTGAAAGAAAAAAATATTCCCTGCAATCAATCATAGGTATCTTTCATTTTATTCAGACTCTTAAAAAGAGCTGTTTTCAGACGAAATTTTTATTTCAAGGATGCCATATGTCATATTCACTCAATGAACAAACACATAGTGATGCGATTAGAAAAAAAATTGGCTATAAAGAATTTGTTGTTCTTATTGCTTCTCTCATGGCTATTAACGCTATAGCTGTTGATATTATGCTGCCAGCTATGCCCAACATTTTGGACGGCTTAAATGTTCTTAATGAAAATGATCAACATTATATCATTTCGAGTTATCTTATTAGCTATGGTATTGCTCAAATATTTTTCGGTCCCATAAGCGATCGGTATGGACGACGTAAACTTATCCTTATTGGTCTTGCTTTTTATTCATTTACGGCGATTGGCTGTGCCTTTGTAACTGATTTTTCTCTCTTACTTATTTTGCGTATCTTGCAAGGTATTGGAGGAGCTGCTATGCGGGTTCTTACAGTTTCCGTCGTACGTGATCTTTACAGTGGTCGAAAAATGGCAGAAGTTATGTCTATTGTTATGATGGTTTTTCTTGTTGCACCAATGGTTGGTCCCGCAACAGGACAGGTCATTTTACTACTCGGACATTGGCAATATATTTTTATTTTCATGGCAATGATTGGTTTCGGGCTGATGATTTGGATTCAATTCCGCTTGCCTGAAACACTTCATGAACAACGCCCTCTTTCCTTTTCTTCAGTCAAACACAATTTATGGATTGTTGTGACAAATCGTACAACACTTTGCTATACACTTGCAACTTCTATCATTTTAGGGTGCATTTTTATTGCTGTTAATACATCACAACAAACCTATGAAGGAATTTATAACTTAGGCTTTTGGTTTCCTATCGCATTTGCCATCGGTGCTGCATTTCAGGCTTTCTCATCATTCATGAATTCTCGACTTGTCGGACGTCTTGGAATGAGACGTATTGCTCATACTATGCTTTTGCTCTTTTGTGTCACTTCATGCATTTGGTTTATTGGCTCCATCTTAGCAGGTGGTGTTATCCCTTTTCCTTTTTATATGACGTTATATTGTATATTAATGTTTACCTGTGGTGGCATTATGGCCAATTTCAATACACTTGCTCTCGAATCTGTAGGCGAAATTGCTGGAACAGCATCTTCTGTATCCGGCTTTCTTCAAACATCTATCGGTGCAGGACTTAGCTTTTTTATTGCCCAACAATTTGATGAAACAACCATCCCAAACTCAGCAGGATTTTTCTTTCTGAGCCTCACTGCCATACTTCTTGTTTTATGGGCTGAACGTGGTCATCTTTTTAGGCAATATCATAATAACCCTAACGAATAAAGACTGCTTTATGAGACAATTAATAATATCTCTCTTGAACAATAAGGAAATGCCTATAATATAAAATAGGACACTCTTATGCTGAACATTCACATGTTTGTTTTAAAAATAAACTTCTCAAATCATTTCACGACAACATTCATGAATGATATAAGGTTAAAAAAACAGTGAACTGTATAAAATCATTGAAAAGCAGTATCTTTACTTAATAAAGACGCAAATCGTCATCATAATACTATTCCCAGTTTCCAAAAATATAATCACTGATTAAAAAACAAACATACCTATTGTTGCAACAGCTCTTATATTTCAAACAGTCTATAAGAAATATTTTTATTCTTTTCCTCAATAGTTTTTATGCACACAATCCCCCCCTCATCTTATGACATGCAAGCAAATATTTTTTACTGATTTAACCTAAACAAGACAAAAATTAAGAAAAAAACTCACACTTTAGGTCTTTCTTTCAATATAAAAGTGATACGTTATCTTTATAAATCAATATATTGCATATCATAAAGTCATACGGCACTTTCCCGTTTATAAAATAAATTTAATTGATAAATTTTCCCGATTTTGGAAATCCCCTTGGAACCAAACGCCCGACGCCCGCACGCGTTCCCATCCATTCAATGAGATCATCAGCTTGGCGGTTAAAGATTCGATCAGCTGTATCTTGCCAACTTAAACCTTCTGATAAATTAAAAGTTTTGGCATCAACAATGCCACCCTCTTTGTAACGCTGTAAACGAACACCTTTACCACGATTCATTTCTGGTATTTGTTCAATAGAAAAAATAAGCATTTTACGGTTTTCACCGACCACAGCAACATGATCACCATTTACCGGAACACAAAGTTTCACCTTATCAGGAGATTTGACATTCATCACTTGCTTTCCTTTTCGTGTATTGGCGATCACTTCTGAAGCAAGGACAATAAAGCCATTTCCATGAGACGAAACCAAGAGCAATTTTCCCTCTGCATGATGCACAAAAGCTGTAAAAATATCGTGCTCATCGTCCATATCAACTAAAAGACGAATAGGTTCACCATGTCCCCGCCCTCCAGGTAAACTATTTGCACCAATAGCAAAAAACTTTCCCCCCGTACTGATCAGCACAATCTTGTCGGTCGTAAATGCTGGAAAGGCTAACTTTAAACTGTCTCCTTCTTTAAAAGAAAGTGCTTTATAATCGTTTAAATGCCCCTTTAAAGCACGCACCCACCCCTTTTCAGAAATAACAATAGTAACCGGTTCTTTTTCGATCATTGCTTGTTGAATATCATCAAGATCATGTCTTGGTGCCTCTTCAAACGTCGTACGTCTTTTCCCCAAGAGTGTTTCAGGACCAAAAGTGTTTCGAACTTTTTTGATTTCTTCTGAAATTATTTTCCACTGTTTTATAGGAGAAGCTAACAAATTCTTTAGCTTTTCTTTTTCAGCTTTCAAACTTTCAAATTCCTTACGAATTTCAAATTCCTCAAGCTTACGCAAAGAACGCAAGCGCATATTAAGAATAGCTTCAGCTTGATTTTCTGTTAATTCAAACCGATTAATCAGCTTCTTTTTCGGTTCATCCTCTTCACGAATAATCTGAATGACCTCATCGAGATTTAAATAGGCAATAAGATATCCATGAAGAATTTCTAATCGGCTATCAATTTGATCAAGCCGATAATGAGAGCGACGAATAAGCACTTCTTGACGATGTTCAAGCCATTGATGCAAACTTTCTCGCAAAGAAAGGACATTGGGTATTTTTCCCAAAGACAAAACATTCAGATTAAGGGGAAATCTTACTTCAAAGTCAGTCAATTTAAAAAGAGACTCCATAAGGAGCTCCGGATCAACCGACCGATTTTTAGGAACCAGCACGATTCTGATATCTTCTGCTGATTCATCTTGGATATCCTCAAGCATTGGTAATCGCCGAGCAAGCAGTAACTCTGCTGTTTTTTCAATAAGACGTGACTTTTGAATCTGATAGGGAATTTCAGTCACCACAATCACATAAGAACCACGGCTACCAGATTCCTGATGCCAACGTGAACGCAAGCGAAAAAAACCCCGACCAATACGATAAGATTCCTCAATACTCTTTTTAGGCTCAACTAAAATGCCACCAGTTGGAAAATCAGGACCAAGAACGAACTGATTTAATTCCTCATCATGTGCATCGGGATGTGCAATTAAATGGAGCGCCGCATCACAAAGCTCAGCAACATTATGGGGTGGAATAGATGTTGCCATACCAACAGCGATCCCTGATGAACCATTTGCTAAAAGATTAGGAAAAGCCCCAGGCAAAACAACGGGCTCTTCATCTTCCTCATTATAAGTTAAACGAAAATCAATGGCGTTTTCATTAATACCTTCAAGCAACAATGCTGCCACTTCAGTCATCCGTGCTTCCGTATAACGCATGGCAGCAGCATTATCACCATCAATATTGCCAAAATTGCCTTGTCCATCAACCAACGGATAACGAACTGCAAAACTTTGAGCCAAGCGCACCAAAGCATCATAAATAGATGCATCCCCATGAGGATGAAATTTTCCCATGACATCACCGACAATCCGCGCACATTTCGCATAAGACTGTCCAGGATTTAGTTTGAGAAGCCGCATCGCGTGAACAATCCGCCGATGGACAGGCTTCAATCCATCACGCACATCAGGCAATGCACGGTGCGTAATCGTAGAAAGCGCATAAGCCAAATAACGTTCCTGTAAAGCAGAACGTAATTCTATTGGCTCAATATGTTCTTTATCAAAAGGTAAATTCATTTTATCAGACATAATATTAGAACAAAAGTTCCCACAATAATAAAAAGTTATTTTATAGGATTTATTTAAAACAACCCTTTATGAGTCGACTTTTTTATTAAAAGTCAACGACATAAAAATAAGTGCTGCAATTAAAACATGAACAGAAAATTATATCAATTTGAAAAATTTATACATGTTCTTCCCTCTTGTCCTAAGCAGTATATGAAAATACTTCATACATTATCGAAAACTTTTTAAATATCCTCTTTAAGTGATAAATAACAAAGAAAGTAAATCATTTTTTCAGTGTTAAATAGAGAAACTGACATTTTCAAAATAAATAATATATTGATATATAAAGATAATTCATTTTTTTACAACTTAAATGAAACTCCAGAATATTGTAGAATTCTCTCATTTCTTACAATCAATCAATCACAAACATTTCCCCGCTGATCATAAGCGGAAAAGCTTCTATATGAAGAAAGGAAGAAAAATACCTCTTATAAACCATTTGCTTACAAGAACGATCAATATATTGAAATCTAGAAAGTAAAACGGTGATTATTAGTAAAGATAGTGCTACACAATGATTTTTATATCACTCATGAGGCTTTTATAGTTATACCTTTCATACGAAAAAGCATCGTAAAACACAATTGCAGCATTGAGAGATATTTTTTTAAAAATAATACCCTCATAAAAAATCAAAACAACAGCATTTTTTGTTTATCTCAATTTTTACAAATAGTACACACACTGACCCCATAGAGAAGCATCAACGCTTCACTTTATGTAGAAAGATGACAACAATCCACAACCAACTTTATGAACTATTTTTATGAGTAGGAGCCATGCGGATTCCTAAATCACGTAATTGTGTAGGAGAAACCTCAGACGGAGCGCTCATTAAAAGATCAAGCGCCTGTTGATTCATAGGGAATAAAGCAACTTCACGCAAATTTTTAACACCTTGTAACAGCATAATAATGCGGTCAATTCCCGCAGCCATGCCACCATGTGGCGGAGCCCCATAATGGAATGCACGATAAAGACCACCGAAACGATCTTTCACAACTTCCTTAGAAAGTCCTACAAGTTCAAAAACTTTAAGCATCATTTCTGGTAAGTGATTACGAATTCCACCTGATGCAATTTCATAACCATTGCAAACAAGATCATATTGAAAAGCTTTAATAGTAAGAGGATCTTGGCAGGCAAGGGCATTTTCTCCCCCTTGAGGCATGGAAAAAGGATTATGTCCAAAATCAATCTTTTTTTCATCTTCATTCCATTCAAAAAATGGAAAATCAACAATCCACGCCAAAGAGAAACTATCTCTATCAAGAAGATCTAATTCTTCCCCTACCCTTGTGCGTGCTGCTCCGGCAAAAGATGAAAACTTTTTTGGATCGCCAGCTACAAAAAAACAGGCATCCCCACTTTCAAGACCAAGCTGTATACGGATTGCTTCAGTCCTCTGTTCACCAATATTTTTGGCGATAGGCCCTGCTCCTTCAAATTTTCCTTCTTCTTCACGCCAGAAAATATAGCCGAGCCCTGGTTGCCCCTCGCCTTGTGCCCATACATTCATACGATCACAAAAAGCACGACTTCCACCCGTTTTAGCTGGAATAGCCCACACTTGTGCATTCTCATCATTCGCTAAAATTTGAGCAAAGACTTTGAAACCAGAATTATAAAAATGCTGAGAAACATCTTCCATAATGATCGGATTACGCAAGTCAGGCTTATCAGAACCATATTTTCGCATTGCTTCATCATAAGAAATGCGAGGAAAGCTTTGTGTCACAGTTTTTCCATCCGCAAATTCTTCAAAAATAGAACGCATAATAGGTTCCATAGTTGCTAAAACATCTTCTTGCTCAACAAAACTCATTTCAACATCTAATTGATAAAATTCACCAGGAAGACGGTCGGCCCTTGGATCTTCATCTCTAAAACATGGAGCAATCTGAAAATAACGATCAAAACCTGACATCATCAACAATTGTTTATATTGCTGTGGCGCTTGCGGTAACGCATAAAATTTTCCCTGATGAACACGACTTGGAACTAAAAAATCACGCGCCCCTTCCGGCGATGAAGCTGTCAAAAGTGGCGTCGTAAATTCCGTAAAACCATTATTTTGCATAGCCCGTCTCATAGCTGCAATAATTTCAGTCCGACGCATGATATTTTTGTGCATAGTCTCCCGACGCAAATCAAGAAAACGATATTTTAATCGAATATCTTCTGGATAATCAGGCTCACCAAAAACCGGTAAAGGAAGCTCATCAGATTTTGAAAGAATTTCTACCTCTTGTGCAAAAATTTCAATCTCACCTGTTGGAAGCGTTGCATTAATAACCTCATCAGAACGAGCACATACCTCCCCATCCACACGAATAACCCATTCAGAACGCACTTTTTCAATAACTTTAAAAGCTGGTGAAGCAGGGTCAGCAACAATTTGTGTGATTCCAAAATGATCACGTAAATCCACAAAAAGAATCCCTCCATGATCACGAACACGATGAACCCATCCTGAAAGACGAACTTGTGTTCCTACATCACATCTACGAAGAGCCGCACAATGATGACTGCGATAACGGTGCATGTTTTTTGCCTTTGATTATAATATTCACATGCGCTACAAACGCTTTTTAATAACCATTTGTCAAGATATGAGAATAAAAACTCAAAAATAAAGTCAACAAAGAACAAATTTAATTTATCGAATTATAATAAAATGATGAATCTTATTACACAAACAACAGATCTTAAAATTGCACTTAACGCTCTACGTACCTCTGATTTTGTAACTGTCGATACTGAGTTTATCCGCGAAACAACTTTTTGGCCTCAACTGTGTTTAATCCAGCTCGCCTCACCAGATGTCACAGTTTTGATTGATCCCATAGCACCAGATATTGATTTACAACCATTTTTTGACCTTATGATCGATAAAAAAGTTGTAAAAGTTTTTCATGCTGCGCGCCAAGATATTGAAACAATTTATCACCTTGGAGGTGTTATTCCTTCCCCTCTCTTTGATACGCAAATAGCAGGATCAATTTGTGGATTTGGTGATTCTATCTCCTATGATCAAATTGTACAACGCTGCACAGGGCATCATCTTGATAAATCCTCCCGCTTTACAGACTGGAGTTACCGACCTTTATCTGAAAAACAACTGCTCTACGCACTTGCCGATGTAACTTACTTAAGAGATGTTTACCTGTTATTGAAAAAACGGTTAGAAAAAAATCAACGTGCTCACTGGATGGACGATGAAATAACAATCCTTTTAAATCCTAAAACCTATGACATGCCAGAAGATGAAGCGTGGAAAAAAGTGAAAGGACAAATTAAAAAGCCACGTGAACTTGCTGTATTACAAAAGATAGCAGCTTGGCGTGAACGTGAAGCACGAAAATACAATATGCCACGTCGTCATATTATAAAAGATGAATGTCTTATAGAAATAGCAATCCAACAACCAAAAGATGAATCTGCATTAAAACGGTTGCGCAGTCTTAATAAGAATTGGGATAAATTCTCAATTGCTCAATCATTAATCAAAGCTGTCCACGAAGGATTAGAGGTGGATCTTTCCACTTTACCCCCCATTCCTAAACATAATCCACTCAATGATACGACAGCCGCTGTTATCGATCTGCTCAAAGTGTTATTAAAAATTGTTGCAAATGAAAACAGCATTGCCCCTAAAATTATTGCAACATCTAATGATTTAGAAAAAATTGCCAATGGAGGAATAAAGAAAAATATTCCCGCTATGAATGGCTGGCGCTATGAAATATTTGGTCAAAAAGCCGAACAACTGCTAAAGGGCCAGATAGGTTTTTACTTTCACGATGGGAAAATAAGCACAAAACAGCTTTAATTTACATTTACATTTTTATTTTAAAAAATCCATTACGCTACTCATTATCTACATCAATTGGTATGCCCTATAGGCCAATGCAAACAGGATAAATAAAGCCTACTTCTGATAAAGTTAAAAAATTAAATAGTGAACTCTTATTAAAAATGATAGCTAAATCTTTATCAGGTCAATCAAATAGCAATCCTATTAAAAATAATCTAAAAAAACAGACCGCTCCTTATTTAAAAGCTTTAAAAAGAAAAAGCTCTGATAATAAAAGCGCATTCATTACAAAAATAGCAGCCTAGCAATAGGAAAAAACAAAGATATAATGCCTCACGTCACCATATCGTATAAAAAAACTACCGAGATTGCAATCTAACAATCAAAAACGAGCCAGCATAACAACTAAAATACCTAACAAAGGCAATATATTGATTTATAAAGATAATCTAGCGTTATTTATATTGAATTAGAACTCCGAATATCGTAGGATTCTTTCATTTTATCTCAATAAGACTCATAAAGTATCACATAAGAAATTATATGATAAAGCGCTGTTTTTTTATAAATTAAACACCTTTCAAAGGATTCGAAATCATGGTTAATAAATAGTTGTGATTTATTTCTATTTTTTATAGTGAAAGGATTTTATAATGACTGAAATGATATTCTTTTGACAGACCGTGAAAGTGCAAAACTACTTCATATAAGTGGTTCAACATTCCGGCGTCATGTAACCAATGGATCTCTCCAAAAATCTTTAAAATTTGTTTTTTTATCGCGTTGGCTACAATCAAATCTTATCAATATAATCAAGAAAGCTAAACAGAAACGTTATAACGACGCAGCATAAAAAGAAAACCTTGTCACGTAAGGACGGACAAGGCTTTTATTTTTACATGAAGCTTATGAAATGCAAATCACACCCTGTGAGGCAAATAACAGAATAAAAAATTATATTTTCTTTTATGAATGCTCAGGGCATTACAAATGCCTTGCGTAGAGTCTGGATTGGGCGTTATGAAACAACCAGTTGTTCGGCTCATGATGACAGGTTACCTAGCTTATCCCTCGTCAATGGCTTTATTATAAGACATAAAACACGAATAAATTAGGAAAAAAATCAAAAAATTTCAAAAGAGAGAGGTTGTTTTATTATTGTTGATAACTTCTTTAATCGTCCAAGAGGACGTTCTCCTAATAATCCAGCGTAATTCTTTGGGATCTGCAGGATAATATGATCTGTTTTTTTATGCCACAATAAATGAGGTAAAATTCCTGCAACAGAAGCGCTAAAAAGATGAGCAAGACGCATAGTTTCACCGAGAATACGTGCTTTCTCAATTATATTTTGCGTTGCTAGCTGAAAAATGGGAAGAGATTCTTTATCAACCAATAAACTTGTATTGCGAAAAAAAACAGCAAGTGCCGCATAAAGGCGCCCTTCATGAGAAATTCCTGGATAAGATCCTAAAGCTATTTGATTTGCTGCTTCATTGCCTCGATAATCTGGATGTATACGCCAACCAATATCCGCAAGAAGACAAGCGGCTTGACGATAACGGCATTCATTTTCCGTTTCTGAAATTCCAAAAACTTCAAAAGCATTCGTCGTAAAATCAATGAGTTCTTCTGCTTGTTTTGGTGAACGCGCCCGTAAAATAGCCATTTCTGTGCATGCTGCAATGAGAGGATCAGAAAGTCGAATCGCCTGCGGCAATCGTGAATAAAGAAAACCTTCACGAACGCCAGCACCAGAAAAGATTATCTTTTCAAACTCCATACACTGAATGAGTTCAATAAGAACTATTGCCCCATAAGATAAAAGTTTTCGACGGTTCTGAGAAACCGCTGCAATCCCTCTCATATTATCAATATTGCCACGCGCTACAAGACGTAAAAAGTTCTCCATTTCAACAGCATCAACTTCATAGCCATGCATAACAGGAAGCCGATAGTGTTTCATTGCCATATGGAGTTTTGCCAAATTACGCCATGTCCCCCCTACTGCATAAAAATAACGTGCTATACCTTTACGAGCACGAACAACAGACGATTTATAAAATTGCTCATGTACAATTTTTGTAGCTACAGCACTATCATTATTTGATATATACTGTAGCCTTAAACCACCCAATGGGAGCGTTATCCCTTCACCAACATCAGAATGATCAATATCAATCAGCTCAAGACTTCCACCACCAAGATCCCCAGAAATACCTTTTGGTTGATAAAAGGTAGACACAACTCCATAGGCTGAATACATAGCTTCTTCACTTCCTGAAAGAAGATATATTTTATTTTGCAAAATATCTTCAGCATGCTGAATAAATGCTACGCCATTCTGTGCATCTCGTGCTGCTGCCGTTGCTAAAGTATAGACCTCATCTGCCCCAATCTGTCGACAAAGCGTACGAAACCGTTTCAGTGTTTGCAACGCCATTTTCATCGATTTTTCTTCTAAAAATCCCGTTTTCGCCACACCATGACCGAGACCACAAAGAATCTTTTCATTAAATAAAACCGTTGGTGATCGAACAAGCCCCTCATAAATAACCAACCGAACAGAATTTGAGCCAATATCAATAACAGCAACAGGCTTACGCCCTTTTAACCGACCTTGAGCATCTCTATATGTCATTGGATTTTAGTCTTTATGTATTTCGGCTTGTTGCCGATGCAACGCAACCAAGCGCGAAACAGAAGACTCAAAAGACTCATTTTCCCCCGCAAAACTTGTATTGGCCATAAAATACTCCTGCGCATTAAATAGACTTTCACCTCTCTGCGGTGTAATACGTTTTGATGTTCCGTCCTTAAGTATATCAAAGCTTTGTTGATTATCAATGATATTAGCCAACATAATCTGTAAAAGAATTTTTTGACGCACTATTTTATTAAAAACTGGAACCAATATTTCAATACGATAGTCTAGATTACGAGGCATCATATCGGCAGAGCCTAAGTAAATAAGCGCATTTTCATTGGGCAAATCTTGACCATTCCCAAAACAAAAAATGCGACTATGTTCAAGAAAACGCCCGACGATTGATTTTACACGAATATTATCCGAAATTCCTAGAATACCAGGACGTAAACAACATATCCCCCGCACAACCAAATCAATTTGCACCCCTGCTTGACTGGCACGATATAAAGCATCAATAATTTCAGGATCAACCAATGCATTAACTTTCATCCAAATAGCAGCAAATCTTCCCTGTTGTGCATGAACAATTTCTCCCTCAATATGCTCTAAGATACGACCACGCAATGTTAAGGGTGAAAAAGCAATCTTTATTGTTTCATTTGGACGCTCATATTGCGCAATATAATTGAACAATAACGCAACATCATGAGCAATAACATCATCCGTGGAAAAAAAAGAAAGATCGGTATAAGTTTTAGCGTTAATGGGATGGTAGTTTCCTGTTCCAAGATGAACATAAGAGCGAAGACGTTTTCCCTCACGTCTCACAACCAATGACATCTTAGCATGTGTTTTTAATGCAATAAAACCAAAAATAACTTGAACCCCAGCACATTCAAGATCCCGGGCCCAACGAATATTTGCTTCCTCATCAAAACGTGCTTTAAGTTCTACCAAAGCAGTCACAGACTTTCCCTGTTCAGCTGCTTCAATCAAAGCGCCAACAATTGGACTATCATTTGATGTACGATAAAGTGTTTGTTTTATTTCTACAACATCAGGATCGCAAGCAGCTTGACGTAAAAATTGGACAACAACATCAAATGTCTCATAGGGGTGATGAATCACAATATCATTTTCACGAATAGCTGCAAAACAATCCCCATGATGCTCACGAATACATTTCGGAACACGAGAAATATAAGGAATAAATTTGAGATCATCACGGGGAATAGAAACAATCTCTGATACCATATTAAGCGCCAAAAATCCATCAAGAACATTAATACAATGATCAGGAACAGCAAGACTATTCGCTATAAATTGGCGTAAACTCTCTGGCATTTTTGCGTCAAATTCAATTCGAATAACCTGTCCACGGCGCCGCCTTTTAAGAGCAGTTTCAAAAAAATGAACAAGATCTTCAGCTTCCTCTTCTACTTCAATATCACTATCTCGGATTATTCTAAATGTACCAATTCCTTTAATCTCATAGTTAGGAAATACATGTTTAATAAAAAGGCAAATAACATCTTCAGATGCGATAAAACGAAAATGATTACCTTCTTGAGGAAGAAGAATGAAACGCCTTAAAAGCATTGAAATAGACAACAACACTGTGTGTGAATTCTGATCAGCTTCTCCAGACAATTGAAGCCCAATAGAAAGCCCTAAATTAGAAATAAATGGAAAAGGATGAGTAGAATCAACAGGCAAAGGTTTTAAAACAGGAAAAATTGTCTCAAGAAAATATTTTTCAAGCCATGATTTTTCAATTTCTGAAAGATCATCAGAACAAATAATTTCAATATCATTCTTTTTTAATTCATCACGTAAAACATTCAATTCTCGTAGTTGGTGAGCCTGCAGCTTTGAAATCTCAGCGAGCACAATATCAAGTTGTTCCTGTGGAGTGTGCCCATCTGCACTGCACGCTGTAACGCGAGCACGAATTTGAGCTGCTAGTCCTGCAACACGAACCATAAAAAACTCATCAAGATTTGCAGCTGAAATAGAAAGAAATTGTAGACGTTCTAATAAAGGATGTTTCGAATTAGCTGCTTCCATCAAAACACGATTATTAAATTGTAGCCATGAAAACTCTCGATTAATAAACCGTACCGGATTTTTCATTGTTATATTTGATATAGAAATTTTATCTTTCACCCTCTTTTCCATATATTCTAACTAAGCTTCTTTTATATTTTCTAAAATCCTTGACGAAATATCTCACATAATATTTTATAATATGTTATCATCATAATAATACATCAATGCCCCATTTTTCTTGTCATGTTTCCATTTAATATTTTAAAATACTTGGAACGAGGTTCTATGCGCAAAGCGCTAAAAGTAAGACAACTATTCTGATTATAGCATAAAAGAGGAGTAGTTTGTCTTAAAAAGCATCTTGCATTATGATACGCTTTATTACAAACTCACACTTATAAAATAGAAGAGCCTTATCATAACTAATGAGACAATTTATTCTGGAGTTTGTACGCCATGGCTGATCACAATATTCCCCATTTTCAAAATGACCTTGGATATAAAACAATCGAAATTGGTGTGAAAGAGTTTATGTGTGTAGGCGCTACACAACCATTCGATCACCCTCATATTTTTATTGATATGGGCGCTGCTGATGAGAAAATTTGCCCTTACTGCTCAACCCTTTATCGTTATGTTCCCTCGTTATCGTACGATCAAACAAACCCAACAGGATGTTTATATCATCCAGACAAGCTATTATAATGTGTTCTAGGGCTTTCTTAAATAACTACTCTTTTAATTCTGCTTGTTTAATATGAAATCGTTTGTAGAACAATCACCCATCATCGTTGGAGGAGGAATCGCTGGTTTAAGTACCGCTTTAGCACTCGCTCATAAAGGAATTGCAAGCATCATTATTGAAAAGTGTAAAAAACTTGAAACGATAGGCGCTGGTATTCAACTGACACCAAATGCAACATCTATTCTTGCTCGCTGGGAACTTCTTAACAAACTCACTGAAGTTGCGACAATCCCACATTTTCTTGAGTTAAAAGATGGAATATCTTTAAAAATACGTCTACGTGCTCATCTTATCACTCTAACAGAAAAATACTGGAAAGCCCCTTATATGACGATTCACCGCGCGGCTTTACAAAAAATTTTATATAATGCAGTGATTGAAAATCCTTTGATCAAATACAAAGCAGGCGAAACGATTGTATCTTCTACCCAATCGGCAACCAACATTAAAATAACCACAATAAAAACAGATACAGAAACACAACAACAGCTTTATTCAACCCCTCTCCTGATCGGATGTGATGGCGTTTGGTCAACACTACGGCAACAATTTCCTTTTCATGAAAGAGCAAATTTTAGTGGTTTTATTGCTTGGCGAGCAACAACAGTACTTGATAATCTTCCTCAAGACTTTCGTTCTTCATTGCAAAATATGAAGACAATTACGGCTTGGATGGGACCAAAAAATCATCTTGTTGTCTACCCCATTAAATCGTCAGAAAAAATTGTAAATTTTGTCGCTATTACACATGGGGATAATTCAAAAGAGGGATGGGCCTATAAAGGAGATAAAGAAAAACTTAAATCTCTTTTTAAAGCTTGGAATTCAAAAATCTTACAAATCTTTGATCATATTGATGAATGGAGTTATTGGCCACTCTTTCAAATGAAACAAAATCGTTTTATCGGTTTAGAGAGACAAGTATTTGTTGGCGATTGCGCACACGCTGCCTTACCTTTTGCAGCACAAGGTGCCGCTATGGCAATCGAAGATGCCGCCACATTAGCAAAAGCACTTTCATTGAAAAATCTTTCATTAATGAAAGCACTTTCGCTTTACGAAAAAACACGTACCACCCGTATTGCAGCAGTAAAAAAACGCGGAGATTTCAATAGATTAACCTATCATGCAACGGGGCCCATAGCAATTGCACGTAATCTCATGATGAAAATTCGTACACCAGAGAGTATTATGTCAAATCTCAATTGGCTTTATATGTATGATGCGATGAATTCTATAAAAAATCGTGATAAAAACTTATAAAATTCTTCCCGTACTTTGAATATTATGAAAGAAAGAGATTTTTTGACTCTATGACACTAAAAAAATATCATAATTTACTCAAATAAAAGCAATATTTTTCTAAACCTACAATTCGATTTTAAAAGATCAATTTTTAACTCTCCTAAAAGCAAAAACACCACTCAAAATCAGCTCCCATCTTTAATCTTTCTTTAACTCAATTCTACATCAACAACACCCTGAATTAATTTCATAGCATTTGCGACATGTGAATTTACCTTATATCGCTTAGGAAGCGCAATTTCAACTTCTCGCAATCCATCCTCTTGAATTAAAATAAGTCCAACCTCTCCATTTCCCCCAAGATTTAAATTTTGTTCAATTTGTGGAAGCATATCAACTGTTTTTATAAAAAGACGCATCATTTTATGCTGCTGTAACGCTTCTTTTTCCAAAGACTGAATTGTCTCAATTCGCAAACTAACTCCTTCAGAGCGATTTTCTGCGCTCACCGTAATAATAAAAGATTTTCCGGGTTCTAGCATCTCTTCATAATCCGAGAGTGCCTCAGAAAAGAGAACTGCTTCATATTGTCCACTTGTATCAGAAAAATGAATAATTCCCATTTTTTTACCAGATTTTGTTTTGCGCACGTTTTTTGCCACAACAGTTCCAGCAAGCCGTGCAGCCGTTGCTCCTCCTTTAACGGCATTGGAAAAATTACCCCAAGTCTGAACGCGTTTTTTAGCGAGAATGGCTTGATACTCATCCAATGGATGAGCTGAAAAGTAAAAACCTATAGCTTGAAATTCTCGATAAAGTTTTTCAGCCAACAACCAAGGGGTCGTTTGCGATAAAATCAAGGGCTCTTTTAATCCGCCAGCCATTCCAAATATGTCAACCTGCCCGCTAGAATTGTCATCGAGAATACGAAGCGCTCGCGCATGAAGGGTTCCAAGATTCGCTAATAAAACTTCGCGTGCAATGTTAAAACAATCAAAAGCGCCAGCACAAACTAAACTTTCCATCGCACGCTTATTAACAATACGAGGATCAACACGCGCACAAAAATCTTCCAAATCCTTAAAAATCTCATTTCCACGACAAGTGACAATATGATCTACAACCGTTTCTCCCACACCTTTAATGGCCGCAAGAGAATAATAAATACAGTTATCACCAACCTCAAAAATACGATGAGATGTTTGTATAGAAGGTGCAATAACTTCAATACCCAGCCTTAACGCTTCACGCCGAAAATCATTGAGCTTATCGGTATTCGTCATATCATACGTCATTGAAGCAGCTAAAAACTCAACGGGATAATTGGCTTTCATATACGCTGTTTGATAAGAAACAATCGCATAAGCAGCAGCGTGTGATTTATTAAAACCGTAATCGGCAAATTTTGCTAAAAGATCAAATATAATATCAGCTTGCTCTTTATCAACACCACCAGCAACAGCGCCATTGACAAAACGCGTACGCTGTTTTTGCATTTCTGCATGAATTTTTTTCCCCATAGCGCGCCGTAATAAATCAGCTTCTCCAAGCGAGTAACCAGCCAGCACCTGAGCAATCTGCATCACCTGTTCTTGATAGACTATAACACCTTGTGTTTCTTTAATCAGATGATCTATTTTAGGATGAATAGAAGCTATCTCCTCTTCCCCGTGTTTACGTGCATTATAGGTTGGTATATTCTCCATTGGACCTGGACGATAAAGCGCAACCAGCGCAATAATATCTTCAATACGGTCTGGCTTCATTCCAATCAGCGCCTTGCGCATACCAGAACTTTCCACCTGAAACACACCAACCGTTTCACCACATGCCATTATAGCGTAGGTTGCTTCATCATTTAGAGGGATATTTGACAAATCTATTTTGATCTTCTTTCTGGCAACAAAATCAACAGCCATTTTCAAAACAGTCAGTGTTTTTAGTCCAAGAAAATCAAATTTTACCAACCCTGCCTGTTCTACATATTTCATGTTAAATTGTGTAACAGGCATATCAGAACGAGGATCACGATACATCGGGACAAGCTCCCAAAGCGGCCGATCTCCGATAACAATCCCAGCAGCATGCGTTGAAGCGTGACGATAAAGCCCTTCCAACTGAAGTGCTATATCTAATGCGCGTCCAATGACGGGATCTTTTTTCTTTTCCTCTTCAAATTTAGGTTCATCCTTAATAGCATCCGCTAATTCTACCTGACTTCCTGGGGTGGCAGGAATTAATTTTGTAAGATAATCCACCTGACGATAAGGAACTTCTAAAACACGCCCCACATCACGCAAAACTGCACGTGCCTGTAACTTACCAAAGGTAATAATTTGAGCAACTTGATCACGTCCATATTTTTTTTGAACATATTGAATAACTTCTTCACGCCGCTCTTGACAAAAATCGATATCAAAATCTGGCATCGAAACACGATCTGGATTGAGAAAACGTTCAAAAAGAAGGGAAAAACGCAATGGATCAACATCGGTAATCGTTAATGCATAAGCAACAAGTGAACCAGCACCAGATCCCCGCCCTGGACCAACAGGAATATCATGAATCTTCGCCCATTTTATGAAATCTGAAACGATAAGAAAATATCCAGAAAATTGCATACGCGTAATAACTGAAATCTCATAATCTAATCGCTGCTCATAATCTGCAATCGTATACCCTTCAGCCAATCCAATTGTTTCAAGGCGCATCTTCAAACCAGCTTTAGCTTGATTTAACAATTCACTATCTTCTGCTTCTAAAGTATTTTCTGAATTAGAAGATTGTTCTATAAAACGAGGCAATATCGGTTTTCGAAGAGGCGTAGCAATATGACAACGCAATGCAATTTCAACACTATTTTCCAAAGCTTCTGGAAGATCAGAAAACAGCGCAACCATTTCATCTTGTGACTTCAAGTAATGATCTGGCGTCACCCGTTTGCGATCTGGATTAGAGACGATTTGTCCTTCTGAAACAGCCATCAACGCATCATGCGCTTCATACCCCTCTCTCTTCAGAAAAAAGGCTTCATTCGTTGCAACAAGAGGAATTTCATGTGTATAAGCCAATTCAATAAGATCTGCTTCTACTCTTCGGTCATAAGAGCCATGTCGCTGTAATTCCACATAAAGACGATCAGAAAAAATTTTTTTTAAATAAATTAAGCGCTCAACAGCGCGTTCTTTTTTTTCTTCTAACAAAGAACGATTAATAGGTCCTCCCTTTCCACCCGTTAAAGCGATTATACCTTCACTGTGTTCTGACAACCAATCAGCTTTAATATGAGGAGGATCAGTATCACATTTATCAAGATAAGCACGGCTTACAAGACGAACCAAATGAGCATAACCGGTTTCGCTAGAAGCGAACAGAACAATAGAGCAGAAATCAGAAGCATTACGTCCTTTAACCAAATGTGAATGATCATTTTCATCACAAAAATCAACGGTAAGCTGACAACCAATAATGGGTTGAACCCCATGAGAAAGACAATACTGCGAAAACTCCAAAGCACCAAATAAATTATTGGTATCGGTAATAGCAACCGCTGGAGCATGATCTACAATCGTCTGTTGAATAATTTGTGGGATTTTTAAAGCTCCTTCGAGCAAGGAATAAGCTGAATGCACTCTCAAATGAATAAAGCGAGGAAGAGAATTTTTGTACTCTTGCATTTTATTTTTATCTTTAACCACTCTCACAATTTCCTACTATAAACTAAATGCCAAACAGCCCCCTTAAAGAAAAAAATTCAGGCTAGCATAACTTTAAAGCTATAAATTTTATCATCTCACATAGAAAAAATACCCTAATTTTATTGATATTTATAAGAGAGTTCTATCAAGAAAGTGCCTCTATTCACAGCAAATAAACGCCTAAAATAAAAAGAAGCAAAATATGCCATAAGTACTTTCATTTTTTTATTTTATTTCTCTTTTAAAGATAATTTCTCTTTTTACAACGCAATGTGTAAATAAAATATCATCTTCTTTAATGACTTTATCCCCAAAAAGCTCTTCTAAAGGTCTAGAAAAAACAAAAAGAGCAGGTTAAATTTTCTCATGCCTCCAAGTCTTCTTGCCCCTCTTTTCAACTCTATTCGAACCCTTTCTGGTATTACACCTAAAGTCTATGGCTTACTGACCAAACTCTTAAATGTTAATCCTACACAACGGGAAGCAACCCTTATTGATCTCCTTCAATTAATGCCCCATTCCGTTATAGACCGCAGAATGCGTCCTAGTATTGCTTGTGCAAAAGAAGGAGATACTGTGACGCTTGAAATTATCATTGATCAACATCAACCACCACCCCGTGGTCATAACCGAATTCCCTATCGTGTTATTGCGCATGATCAAACAGGAAAAATAAATTTAGTCTTTTTTCATGCTCAACCTCTTTGGCTAAAAAAACAACTTCCCGAAGGCAAAAAAGTCATTGTATCCGGAAGAGTTGAATGGTTTAATGGGCAGCTTTCAATGGCGCATCCAGACTATATTGCCCCAAGCGAACAATCAAATCAGATACCTCTCATCGAACCGATTTATCCATCTACTGCAGGACTAGCGGCCAAGACACTAAGACGCGCCATACAAAACGCTCTTGATTTTATTCCTCTTCTACCAGAATGGATAGACGAAAATATAAAAAAGCAGCAAAATTTTCCTTCTTTTTCTGTTGCTTTACGCCGCATCCATGCGCCCATTAACCCCGATGATCTATCCTTAGAAAGTACAGCACGCAAACGCCTTGCCTATGATGAATTGTTTGCTTGTCAATTGGCGCTAGGACTCGTGCGTTTGAAAACTAAATCTCTTGTTGGCACTTCTCGACCAGCAACAGGAATTTATACTAACAAATTGCTCAATATCCTCCCCTTTCAACTCACAACCGGACAAAAAAAAGCAGTAGAAGATATCGCAAATGATCTTGCTTCACCAGAACCGATGCTAAGACTACTCCAAGGTGATGTAGGCGCAGGAAAAACTGTCGTTGCATTAATGGCAATGGCACAAATTGCTGAAAATTCAGGACAATCAGCTTTAATGGCACCAACCGAAGTGCTTGCCAGGCAACATTTTGCCACTATTGCCCCTCTTGCCGAAAAAATCGGATTACAAACAACGCTTTTAACAGGACGAGAAAAAGGAAAATTGCGGACAAATATCTTAAATGATATTCTGTCAGGTCAAGTTTCTATTGTTATCGGAACTCATTCTCTCATACAAAACAGCGTTACTTATAATAATCTCGCTTTAACCATTATCGATGAACAACACCGTTTTGGTGTCCATCAACGTATCGCTCTTACAGAAAAAGGCAATAAAGCTGATATGCTGGTTATGACCGCCACGCCCATTCCGCGCACACTTGTCTTAACAGCTTTTGGTGATATGGATGTCTCTAAAATTACAGAAAAACCAATTGGGCGACAACCCATTACAACAGCAACCCTTTCTTTAAAACGTCTTCATGAACTTATAGAGCGAATCGCATTTGCATTAGAAAAAGGAGAAAAGCTCTATTGGATTTGTCCTTTAGTGGAGGAATCGACAGCTCTTGATCTCACTTCAATTGAAAACCGCTTTGTATTTCTTTATGAGCGCTTTGGAGCACACGTTGGTATGATCCATGGAAAAATGTCTACAGCAGAAAAAGAAGCCGCTATGGCATCTTTTAAATGTGGAAATACACGTATTTTAGTTGCAACCACCGTCATTGAAGTGGGAGTAGATATTCCAGATGCTTCGATCATTATCATCGAACACGCGGAACATTTTGGTCTTTCTCAATTGCACCAATTACGTGGACGTGTAGGACGAGGCAATAAAAAATCTTCCTGCATTTTGCTCTATAAAGATCCACTGACTAAAACAGCAGCAACACGCCTTAATATTATCCGCAATACAGAAGATGGTTTTGAAATTGCTGAAGAAGATTGGCGCCTACGAGGCGAAGGAGAACTTTTAGGTACAAAACAATCCGGAGTCCCTGAATTTCATATAGCAAACCTTGCAGTTCATAGCGATCTTTTGTCAATGGCAAGAAAAGATGCTCGTTTATTTTTACAACGCGATCCTCATCTTTCTTCTGAGCAAGGACAAGCTTTACGGTTGCTCCTTTATCTTTTCGGACACAATGACGCTACACGCCTCTTACGAGCAGGATAACAAAAACCCTCTAATAAAAAACTTAACTACCTCTCTGCTCAAATATGGTTTTTTCTCTTAGAATTACCCATAAATGATCTACGCAGTCTCTTACCATCTTTATGCTTCATGAACGAATAATAAATCAACTGCATTAAAACAGTAGAAGCAATATTGCGTCTTTTTTTACCATTATATTCACATAACTGATCTATTTTTTGATAGGTAAGAAAATATTTTTCGTTTTATCGTAAAGGATTTAGGAATAAAAAACCTTTCTTCAGTATTCTCGTTCAACAGAGAAAAATGAAAAAATAAGTTTCATTATAAATCAATTTCTTACACTTGATTATTCTCCAAAAGATTCAGAAATATACTTTTATTCAACCGTGACTGATTTTGCTAAATTACGGGGTTGATCAACATCTGTTCCTAATAAAACAGCCGTATGATAAGCGATTAACTGAATGGGGAGAGCATAAATAATAGGAGCAATAAATTCTGAAACATCTGGCAAAGTAATCGTTGATAAAGTCTTAAGACACGCTACCTCTGCTCCTTTTTTATCGGTTATTAAAATAATACGACCATTGCGCGCTACTACTTCTTGCATATTAGAAAAAGTCTTTTCAAACCATCGATCATAAGGCGCCACAACAATAACGGGTATTGTCTCATCTACCAACGCAATTGGTCCATGCTTCAACTCACCCGCCGCATAACCTTCAGCATGAATATAAGAAAGCTCTTTCAGTTTAAGAGCTCCCTCCAAAGCAATCGGATAAGAAGTTCCACGTCCTAAATAAAGAACACTTTTTGCATTCACCAAATCACGACAAATAGATTCAACTTTGCCTTCTAATTTTAAGACCTCATTTAAAATACGAGGAACTTCTGCCAACTGCTGAACCAATTGCTGTTCCATTTGAACTGTAAGATAACCACGTTGTTTAGCAGCACTAAGAGCAAGTGAAGCAAGCGTTGCCAATTGACAGGTAAAGGCTTTTGTTGAAGCAACACCAATTTCTGGTCCGGCAAGTGTTGGGAGAATAAAATCAGCCTCCCTTGCCATTGTTGATTGCTCTACATTCACAATTGTTGCTGTTTTTACACCCCGCTCACGACAATAACGCAAAGAAGCCAATGTATCAGCTGTCTCACCAGATTGAGAAACAAACAGCGATAACACATCAGACGTTATAGGAGGTTCACGATAACGAAACTCCGAAGCAACATCATTATCAACACTTAAAGCGGCAAATTTCTCAAACCAATAGCGCGCAACTAAGGTTGAATAATAAGCCGTTCCACAACTCGCAAAAAGGAGACGATGAATATTTTTCCAATCAATCAAATTCTCAAGGGGTCGAACGACATAATTTCCAAGATCAAGATAATGCGCCAAATTATGAGAAATCACTTCAGGTTGTTCAAACATTTCCTTGTGCATAAAATGACGATGATTACCCTTAGAAATCAATAAAGCCCCTTCAAGTAATGTCGTCACAGGACGTTTTACCGGTTGATTATTAGCATCATAAATTGTAACACCTTCCCGTGTGAGAACAGCCCAATCCCCATCTTCCATATAGCTAATATAATCAACGAATGGTGCCAAAGCTATGGCATCTGACCCCACAAAAAATTCATCTTTTCCATAACCAATTGCCAGAGGTGGACCAGAACAAGCCGCAATCATAAGGTTATCTTCACCTTCGAAAATAAGAGCAATAGCAAAAGCCCCCTGCAGCCTTTTCCAACTGGTACGTATGGCTTCTTGCGGAGAAAGACCATCTTTTAATGCACGCGTTATTAAATGTGCAATAACTTCCGTATCCGTCTCTGTTTCAAAGATACAACCATCCTCTATGAGTTCCTTTTGCAGTTCTACAAAATTTTCAATAATACCATTATGAACAATCGCAAGCTTTTCAGTCACATGGGGATGCGCATTGCGTTCAACAGCAATTCCATGCGTAGCCCAACGGGTATGACCAATCCCTAAACTTCCCTCCAGAGGTGTTTTTTTTAATTTTTCTTCTAAATGAACAAGCTTCCCCTCAGCACGTACACGATAAAGATGCCCATTATGGACCGTTGCCACCCCAGATGAATCATACCCTCTATATTCAAGACGTTTTAACCCCTCAACCAAAGAGGACGTAACACACCTCTTTCCAAGAACTCCAATAATTCCACACATTAAAAAGCTCCAACCCACATCTTAAGATTCAAATTTTACAAAACAATCCAACAGCCTTTATTTAAAACTATAAATAAGAAAAATAATTCAAACATGGAATACGGCAATCTTTAAGAATAAATCTTCCATCCATCGTTAGATTAACACGAAACAAAAGAATAAGCTGAAAATAATCATTTTTTCTGTTTGTTTTCTAACAAACGCTCTCGAAATTTTGTCGCATAGCCCTCTTTTATAACCTGTCGTGCACGCCCAAAAGCCATACTGTTCATAGGAATATTTTCAGTAATAACACTTCCTGAAGCAACATAAGAACCATCCCCTATTACCAATGGGGAAACAAGTGCCGTATTAGACCCAACAAAAGCATGATCACCAATCATGGTTTTATATTTGTTAAATCCATCATAATTGCAAGTAATCGTACCGGCTCCAATATTGGTATGTGCACCAATTTCGGCATCACCAATATAACTTAAATGATTGATTTTAGAAGATTCTCCTACCTTAGCTTGTTTGACTTCACAAAAATTTCCAATCTTTACGGACTTTGCCAACTCTGTTCCAGGACGCAAACGTGCATAGGGACCAATCTGTGCATCTCTACCAACCACAGCACCTTCGAGATAACTAAATGCATGAATAACCGCACCAGATTGTACTTTTACGTTTAACCCAAAATAAACATTTGGTTCTATCACCACCCCTGGTGCAATTTCTGTATCATAAGAAAAATAGAGTGTTTCTGGCTTTAAGAGTGTAACACCCGATAACATTAAATCGCGCGCTTTACGTTTTTGCCACAAAGAATCAGCCTCAGAAAGCTCAAAACCGTTGTTAATCCCTACAATATCTTCAAAAGGAACTTCAACAACACGCACATCTAATCCTTCGCGTGTTGCAAGAGAAGCAATATCTGTTAAGTAATATTCTTTTTTCACATTATTATTACCAACTTTCTCTAAAAGAGAAAGTGCATGTTTTCCACGCATAGCGAGTATTCCACCGTTACAAAAAGAAATCTTTTTTTCTTCATCGCTAGCGTCTTTTTCTTCTACAATTGCAATCAATTGACCATTTTTCTCGAGAAGACGCCCATAACCTGTTGGATGTTTGGTATGAAAACCTGCAAAAACAACATCTGCTCCATCAGCAAGCTGTGCACGCATTTGGTGCAATGAATCTTGCTGAATGAGAGGAGTATCCCCAAAAACAATGAGCACATCATCCACCTCCTTTTGCAAAGCTAAACGAGCAGACAAAACAGCATGGGCAGTTCCTAAACGCTCTTTTTGTTCAAAAATCATTACATCTTTTACAAATGACTGAACAACGTGCATAACCTCCTTAGCACCATATCCCACAACAACCGCTAATTGTGAAGAGCCTGCCAATTCTATTTGTTTTAGAACATGGCATATAAGAGGCAATCCAGCAATTTTATGAAGTACCTTAGGCAGAGACGATTTCATGCGCGTCCCCTCACCTGCGGCAAGAACAATAGAAAGACAACTTCTAACCATAAAAACACATAAGACTAACGAGAAAATCCAAAAAAATTCATAATACTGTGCCAACGAATATCTTCAATATAGCTCAACGAAGGATAATGTTCTAAAAGCCAAAATGAAAGATCCTGCATAGAACCTGTTAAAAACAAAATCCCTGTAAGAATAAGAAAAACACCAATGATTTTTTCAACTTTTCCTAAATGAATACGAAAAGCTCCTAAAAATCGCATAAAACTGCTCGAAAATAAAGCTGCTAACATAAAAGGAATAGCAAGACCTAATGCATAAACCGCTAAGAGAACAGCTCCCTCTCCCACAGTTTCTTTTGTTCCAGCAAGCGTTATAATAGGACCTAAAATAGGGCCAATACACGGTGTCCAACCAAAGGCAAAAGCTAAACCGATAATATACGCGCCTAAAGGACCAGCAGGTGTTTTTTTGGTCTGAAAACGCGCCTCACGAAATAAAAAAGCGATCTTGAAAATCCCCAAAAAATTTAAACCAAAAATAATAATGACAATTCCAGCAGCAAGAGCAAACCAATCACGATAATAACCGATGAATTTCCCAATTGTACTAGCACTGGCACCTAAAGCAACAAAAACAGTCGTAAACCCAAGAACAAAAGCAATAACAGAAGATAATAAAGCCCACCGGATAAAGACTTTCTCATCAGGCTTTTCTGAACGAAAATCATCAATACCAACCCCTGCCATATAGCACAAATAAGGAGGAACTAATGGCAAAACGCATGGTGACAAAAAAGAGAGTGCCCCAGCAAAAAACACACCAACTGTTGAAATTTCAATCAAAATTCATACCCCGTCTTTCATCATAGTTTACCCCCATGAACAACGATCAATCCACATCTTCATCAATTTGTTGCATATTTTCTTCATTCGCCACCACACTTATATCTTCATCATGACCAGAAACGACTGAAAAAACTTTTTGATAGATTTTATCTTTATTTTTAGCAATTGCAATATACTCTCCCTCCGCTAACACGAGTGAAACATACGCACCAACTGTTTCATAAACGATATCACCAGAATCATTGGCAAGAGACCAACTTGTATCTGCAAGCGCTTCTCCTCCTTCTTGTCGCACCAACTTTAAGACAATCTGAGCGGCCTGATGTTCAAGAGTAACTTCTGTTATTTTACCCGCATCCACTTGAATATCGGAACGAGCCGTCGCATTAATAGAACCATAATGGGAAGCAACATGGTAGCGGCCAGCTTTTAAACGCACAACTGAGTGGGGTTTAACATTTGATATAATCACTCCCGTATCATCATTTTCTTTTTCATCCTCATAAATGGTAAAACGGAGTTCCTTTTCATTCATTACGCCATTGAGCAGTGTCGCATTTAAAATAACACCACCAGCCTTAAGATTAAAGTTTTTTACAAGACTCTGCCCATTTTCTAAACGAATATGGCGCACAGCACTCGTGTGACCAAATGAGACATGAACAAGATAATTTCCTGGTTCGAGATTAAAACGTGCACTTCCCCCCTTATAGGTTGCCACTAATGGTAATTTATTATCAATCCCTAGAATAGGGGCATAAACCCGCCAGACAAGCCCTTTTTCAATATCCGGATGACTATTTGTTAATCGAGCATTCAAAATAAGTTGTGTTTGAGATGCTAAGTTTTCATTTTCCTGCTCTTGAGTCTTTACAATAAAACTCCTTGATTGTCTCTGCTGCTGATCTTGCTCTTCTCCTGCTTCAGAAAAAGCACAGTGACTCCAAGTCAATAAAGCAAGCACCACGCACAACCATACACATCGGTGCACTATTTTTATAAGAATACCCATTTTTGCATTGTTGACCAACATGATCTTTTTTTCAAGAAACAATATCACACAGCCATCATTTTAAATTGAGAAACTTACACCACAACCACATGATGAAACAGCATTGGGATTGTGGACTTGAAAAGACTGCCCCATAAGATCATCAACAAAATCAATCTCAGCTCCTTCCATAAAAGGAAGTGATAGTAAATCAATAAACACAACTGCCCCGTCTTTTTTGAGAACGAGGTCATCTTCACACATTTCAGAAACCAAGTCATATTTATAAGAAAAACCAGAACACCCACCACCTTCAACAGAAATACGTAATGCTATTTTATCGGGTTCACGCAAAAGTATCTGTGCAATTTTTTTGGCAGCAACATCTGAAATTTTCACATTCATTTTATATATCCTTGCATTAAACCATCAAGAAAGAGTATCCTACACTCAAAGAGCAGTTTATTTGTCATAAACCACTCTCAATTTTAAGATGATAATAGACAGCTTGCAATGGATATAGGAAATATCGACTTCAATTACCAATCTCGAGAAGTATACAGTGCTCATCCACAAACAAGCCGTGGTCGATTATACCATGAAACGATGAGTACCACACGCTCACCTTTTCAACGAGATAGAGATCGTATTATCCATTCTAATGCATTTCGACGTCTTAAACATAAAACGCAAGTGTTTATTGCTGATGAAAGCGATCATTACCGTACTCGCCTAACCCATTCCATAGAGGTTTCTCAAATTGCAAGAACATTAGCCCGTGCCCTGTGTCTTGATGAAGACCTTGCCGAAGCCATTGCCCTTGTTCACGACTTTGGACACACACCCTTTGGCCATGCAGGAGAAGATGCTCTTAATGAAGCCATGACACCGTATGGTGGCTTTGACCATAATGCACAAGCATTACGCATTGTCACAAAACTAGAACAGCGCTATGCAAATTTTGATGGACTTAACCTTACATGGGAAACCCTCGAAGGACTTGTAAAGCATAATGGTCCCCTTTTAGGTCCTTACGCGAAGAATAAGGAGGTTCCTATCGATATTTTACAATACAATGCGAAACAAGACCTTGCACTTGATTGTTTTGCAGGACTAGAAGCGCAATGTGCTGCTATTGCAGATGATATCGCATACAATGCGCATGATATTGATGATGGTCTACGGTCGCAATTTTTAACACTTGATCAATTTGAACATGTTTCACTAACAGCAGCAATATTAAAAGATATAACAGATGAGCATCCCCACCTCGACCAAGCGCGTCGCGGTTACACACTTGTACGAAGACAAATAACAACCATGGTTGAAGATGTTATCAAACAATCACAAGAAAATTTAGCACGAATCAAACCAACAAGCATAAACGATATTCACCAAGCAAAACAAACCATTGTCACCTTTTCACCGACAATGACCGTTTATGAAAAAGAACTAAAAAACTTTTTATTTAAAAATCTTTACTACCATGAACAAGTTCTTAGTCGTCGCAATGCAGCAAAATGCATTGTACAAAAATTATTCAATTGTTATTATGAAAATCCAAATACAATGCCTGAAAGTTGGCAGAGCAAAACAGTGCACTTAAAAAATCAAGAGTTAGCACGTTTGATTGCTGACTTTCTTTCAGGTATGACGGATCACTACGCTCTACGTGAATATCAGCGTTTATTTGACCATACAGATAATTTCGTTTAATGGCTTTTGGCATCATCATGGAAGCTAAATATGAATATCTTTAAAAATTTCGAAAAAAAAATTAAGAGATCAATTGAATTATCTGATATAAAAGGAAAAAATGGAGAAGATCTAGATTTATCAAAAATCACTGTTGATCCTCCGCGTGATTCCTCCCATGGTCATTTATCAACCAATGCTGCTATGGTACTTGCAAAATCTATTGGAATCAATCCACGTGCACTTGCAGATAAAATCATAGAACTTCTTAAAAATGATTCCTCTATCGAAAATATAGATGTTGCCGGTCCTGGCTTTATAAACATAAAGCTTACAAAATTATTTTGGCAAGATGCTATAAAATCTATGCTTGAATTAGGCACTTCTTATGGTCGTATTCCAATGGGACAAGGAAAATGCGTCAATGTTGAATATGTCTCAGCAAATCCGACAGGACCAATGCATGTAGGACATTGCCGCGGAGCGGTTGTTGGGGATGTTCTCTCCAATTTGCTACAATTTACGGGCTATAACATTACAAAAGAGTATTATATCAATGATGCGGGTCAACAAATCGAAGTCCTCGCCCATTCGGTACTATTGCGCTATCGTGAAGCTCTTGGGCAAAAAATTAATGAAATTCCAGAAGGACTCTATCCTGGAGAATACTTGATACCATTGGGTCAATCGCTTGCTCAAGAGTTTGGTGACCAACTCCTCACAATGGATAAAGATGAAGCCTTATCTCTTGTGAAAGAACGTGCAATTCATGCAATGATGTCCATGATTCGTGAAGATTTGGCTGCTCTTAATATCTATCATGATATCTTTTTTTCTGAGCGAATGCTTTATGCAGACAATGCACGCGCTATTCGTAACACGATTAATGATCTTACTTTAAATGGTTATATCTACAAAGGAAAACTTCCTCCTCCCAAGGGACAAAATACAGAAGACTGGGAACCAGACGAACAAACTTTGTTTCGTTCAACAAATGTCGGTGATGACCAAGACCGTGTTTTGATCAAATCTGACGGTTCTTACACTTATTTTGCAGCTGATGTTGCTTATTTTCGGGATAAGTTTAATCGTCATTTTGATGAAATGATTTACATTCTAGGAGCAGACCATGCGGGCTATGTAAAACGACTAGAGGCAATGGCAAAAGCGATTTCTGGTGATAAAGCCAAATTAAGTGTTTTCTTATGTCAATTGGTAAAACTCTTTCGCAACGGTCAACCTGTCCGCATGTCAAAAAGAGCAGGATCATTTGTCACTCTACGGGATGTTGTCGAAGAAGTTGGTCGTGATCCTGTGCGTTTTATGATGTTATACCGTAAGTGTGAAGCGCCTCTTGATTTTGATTTTGCAAAAGTAACAGAACAATCAAAAGATAACCCCATCTTTTATGTACAATATGCAAGTGCACGTTGTCACTCAGTCTTTCGTCAAGCACGAGAAGCGCTTCATATTAAAAGCTTTTCAAATGATACATTGATTGCCTATCTTCATCGATTAACAGATGACCATGAAATATTGTTAATACGCAAACTTTCTGAATATCCACGTATCATTGAACAGGCCGTAGTTCATAAGGAACCGCATCGATTAGCGTTTTATCTTTATGACCTTGCCTCCAGCTTTCACACCCATTGGAATAAAGGGAGTGAAAATCTCAATTTACGCTTTATTCAACCCGATGATAAAGAGTTATCCTTTGCAAGATTAGGATTGATACAAGCTGTTATCAATATTTTATCATCAGGGCTTACCATCATAGGAGTTGAGGCACCCATAGAAATGCGTTGAAAAAGTTCTATAAATACATACAATAGGTACTCTATTGATAAACTTTTTCATGTATCCTTGCATGAGAGGGGGAAAATTTATAATTTTAATATAACAAATCAAAATCAACCATTGATTGCACGTAAGTGCAAACTATCATGTGAGAAAAGCTATGAGCGATAACGATCGCAAAAATCTACACGAAACAAAACACGATCATGAACACCATGATCCTTTAGAAAGGCTTACGCGCATTTTTAATCCGCACAAACAAAGCGGAAACCAAAATGAGCAATCTTCTTTAAAAACAGATCGATCAACATCTCACCCCGAAATATCATCCCATGATGATGATTTTGATTTGTCCTTTCTAGAAGAGGAACTTGAAAATAATTTAGCACATGACTTACCGTTTGATGATCAAAAAAAACAATGGGGCTTGCATGCAACCAGCAACGCAAAAGCCTCAGATATTGCACAAGCTGCTTCTTTCAACCATTCAAAACAAAATAATTTATCTGAAGAGAAATATTCTTCATCTAGCAGTCATGATGAAGAACAAATTTTAGATGCGCTTTCTCCATTACCAATCCCAAAAAATCAATCACATCAACAGAAAACAACAGCAACCAGTGCTGATCCTTTTCTTGAAAAAAGTAATCTTATGTCACAATCAGAATCAGAAAATTTCTTTTTTGATAAATCTGAAAGGCGTGAAAATAAGAGAGAGACACCAGAAGATGTTGAACAAACCAGTCGTTTTTCACAAATAAATTCACAACAACCTGAGGCTACGAATATACAAAAAACTTATGATGACAATCAAAACCTCTATGACACTCCTATAAACCATCCCTATAAAATTTCAGCTGATCAAGAAAATTGGATTAAAAAAGATTATCCTGATTCCTCCTCTTCTACAGAGGAAAATGAGTTTTTCTCATCTTCTAATCTTGTGTCAGAAAGACAAAACACTACAAGAAATCAAACAACAAGTACCTTCTCCGCACCTTTAGATTCTCCACCAGTTGATAGACAATCTTATTTAAAGGGAGCTTCACAAGAAGATCATAAAACCAATTATCCCCATTTTTTTGAAGAAAACCCCTCACAACAAGAAACTTATAGCGAAAAAGTTCCGATATATGATGAGGCTCGAGCCCAATACATCAATAACGCCGAAGGTGCGTCTAACCCAAATAGAGAAATTTCATACAATGAAAATAATTTAGATGAGTTTCTTTCCTCATCCCCCTCTTTAAATACAAAACAAACGGATGACTTTTTTACCCATAACTATACGCACAGAGATACTCCCCCTCCCAATGTTGATACTTATAAATTTTCAGAGGAAATCGTAGAAAAAACTGGCCCTATTATGGTTCCAGAAGTTCCGTATGAAGCGCCAGAATATGATGTGCCAACTAATGGTGGTTTAGAAGAAGAATTTGCTGATGTACTCAATGTAGGGAATGTCCCAACGGATAATTTTTCTCAAAAACAACAGAAAAATGAGGTTTTTAGTGAAATTTTTCATCAGTCTATGCAAAATTCAAAAGAAGGTGTTTATATAAACTCTAAAGAACAAAACTCCGACTATTTTTCTTCTGCCAATATGGAATATAATTTTCCCTCTTTTAGCGAGAATTCATCATACACAAGCTCAGATGAGGTTCCCACGCATCCATCAGCTCCTCCTCCCTTAAAAAGTTTTATTTTTGGTAAAACTTTCATTAAAGGTTTTTTTATACTTATTTTAATAGGAATTGGGTTTGCTGGTTATTCTCACTTTTTTATGCCATCACAAAAAAATCAAGAAACGGTCATCATCCACGCTGATAATACGCCTTTTAAATTCAAACCAGAAACAACTGAAACGAAAAATGATGTTGCACATAATTTAGATATCTATAAACAAACAACTGAACAAAATGAGAAACAAGAAAATACACAACAATTTCTTATTGATAACTCTGAACAACCTGAAAATTTAAAAGAATTAAACCCTGAAGAATCTTCAAGCGTTTTCTCATCGTCTTTAAATGAATCTGATGTTGAAGATGCAGTCACAGAAGCCATAAATCATACTATTCCAATGCGAGAAGTACAAACTGTTATTGTCAATCAAGATGGTACAGTTACACTAGCCCCCGCGCATCAAACAAACAGCAAAACTGCTGCTCAATCTGAAGAAAGCATTGATCAAGCTTCTAATGAACTTCAAGATTCGTCCCATGATTCTGATATAAACGACCAAGAAAGAGATCATGATCTCAAAAATAATATTGATAAAATAATCGCAGAAAATAATTCTAGCTCAAATATTGAAGAAAAATTTATCCCAATTCCTTCTCATGCAGAGAGAAATGCACAAGTCGAAACAGAGACTGCACCTCGCCCCACCTCATCAAACAGAGTTGCACCACAAAATTCAGAAAGTTATTATGTACAACTTGCATCTCAACCAACGCATGAGCTAGCTAGAGATTCTTTAAAAAATATGAAATCTAAATTTGGGTTCCTTATCGGTGCCCGTCCTTTAAATATTCAATCCGCTTTTATACCAGGAAAAGGCACTTATTACCGTGTTCGGATTCAAGCGCAAGACCGTAATGAAGCCATAATCCTTTGTGAATCCATTAAAAGTTCTGGTGGAAGCTGCTTCATCACACGCTAAACCAATAATGCAGCGGTTTTAACAACCGTTGCATTATTTATTTCCATACCAGCTCATTACTTATCGAAAACGTTAGAAATTACAATTCCCTCAATCTTTTTCGCTTATGTCTTTGTGCTGACTTTATTCCTTAATCTACGTCGATTTTTGCTCTATCTAAAAGATTATATTTATGAAAAAATCACTCCGTACCCTTATAAGTATAAGGTACAAGGGGAGGCGAATTTAAATCTTTTTTGGGCGTTGTTACGCTTTGGCTTGTTTCTGGGGTATTATAACGCGAACTATGTTCAGGAGATTTTGCAAAAAAAGATCCTAAAAAACCAAAAATAAACCAGATAATAACCATCGCAAGAAGAATAGCAAAAATACCCTTAGCGATTGAAACAGGTTGTTCACGACCTCTTCTTTCTGCGGCCATACGTTCTTCATATGTGTGATAATTTTTATCAATCATAGTGGATTCCTTTTCTCAATTCCCTTACCTTTAAATTTCTAGAAAATATGCATATATGAAATTATTCAGATACTTATTGTGAGAAAACGATAATTATAGACAAAAGTTCCAGCTTACTTCATAAAGTTGAGGAGAAGAGGCAGGGATAGAATTAAAATATCCACCCTACCCTAGCCTTTGAATTCTATAATAAGCCCCTTTGTATTCTATAATAAAACATTGACACAAAGGTTTTGTTAATAATAGAGTTATAATTAAAATATTTCATTATTTTTATTAATAAAAATGAAACATACTCAGAAGGTTTTTTATGAAATCTCCCATATCATCGCTTCCCTTTAAAATAGAAAAACACCCATCTCCTCTGTCAGAAGAAAAACGTGAAAAAATTCTACAAAGTCCCGGTTTTGGTCAGTTTTTTACAGATCACATGTGTACTATTCAATGGACTGAAGACAAAGGCTGGCATAATGCCATCATTTCTCAATACAAAGCTTTAGAAATTAATCCTGCAAGTACCGTTTTGCATTACGGACAAGAAATTTTTGAGGGCTTAAAAGCATATCGTGCAAAAGATGGACGCATCTTGCTCTTCCGTCCTGATGCCAATGCACAACGCTTTATAGAATCAGCACAACGGTTAGCGATGCCAGAATTACCAAAAAATATTTTTCTAGATGCCGTTCATCAATTAGTAAAAATTGATCAAAAATGGGTTTCCGACCATCCCAATGCTAGCCTCTATATACGTCCATTTATGTTTGGCAATGAAAGCTTTTTGGGTGTTCGCTCTTCTCAAGAATATCTTTTTTGTATCATAGCCTCTCCAGTTGAATCCTATTTCAAAGGAGAAGAAAAATCTGTCAGCGTTTGGATTGAAACAGATTATAGTCGAGCCGGTCCAGGGGGGACAGGGGCTGCCAAATGTGGTGGAAACTATGCAGCGAGCTTACTTGCACAAAAAAATGCAACTGAAAACAATTGTAGCCAAGTGCTCTTTCTCGATATGGTTGAACATGAATGGATTGAAGAACTTGGTGGTATGAATGTCTGCTTTATTATGGACAATAATACACTCGTAACTCCTCCACTTAATGGAACAATCCTTCCAGGAATAACACGTCATTCGCTCTTAGAATTGGCAAAACAAATAGGATTAGAGATAGAAGAGCGTCCTTATTCCTTTAAATCTCTCCAAGAAGATGCAAAGAGTGGACATCTTAAAGAAGTCTTTGCTTGTGGTACAGCTGCCGTTGTCACATCAATTGGTCGTTTTAAATATAAAGGGGGAGAGTTTATTATTGGAAATGAAACAGTTGGAGAAATTACAAAGCAGCTTCGTACACAATTGGTTGGCCTTCAAAAAGGGGACATAGAAGACAAAAACGGCTGGGTACATTCTATCCAGCTCTCATAATAATGAGATATTTTTATATTTATAACGCTTCCATGAATACATATCTACCTTCATGGAAGCGTACGTGCTCACTAAAAAGTTTCTCTATTTTTTAGCGACTACAAAAAATATTAATCAAATTTTGAATAATCTTTATGCTGTGCTTTAATATTGCGAACTGTTCCCGTATGGGAACGCATTACGAGAGTTTCTGTTTGAATATAGCGAGGCGTGAATTTAACGCCAGAAAGCATATTACCATCTGTCACCCCTGTTGCTGAAAACAAAACATCACCCTTTGCCATTTCTTCCATTGTATAAACCTTATTGGGATCACTAATCCCCATTTTAGCTGCACGAGCAATTTTCTCTTCTGTATCAAGCAGCAAACGACCTTGCATCTGTCCCCCAATGCAGCGCAAAGCAGCAGAAGCTAAGACCCCCTCTGGTGCTCCACCAATCCCCATATAGATATCAATACCTGTTTCTTCTGGATCAGTTGTATCAATAACAGCAGCCACATCTCCATCCCCAATCAAGCGAATCGCTGCTCCTGTTGCTCGTACTTCATCAATCAATTTTTCGTGACGAGGTCTATCCATAATACAAACAGTAATCTGATTAACGGCTACTCCTTTAGCCTTTGCAAGAGCATGGATATTATCGGCAGGACAAGCATCTATATCTACTATTCCCTTTGGATAACCAGGACCAATAGCAATTTTTTTCATATAAACATCAGGAGCATAAAGGAGGTTACCCTTTTCAGCAATTGCAACCACAGTCAAAGAATTGGCAATATTTTTAGCACAAAGTGTTGTTCCCTCTAGTGGATCAAGTGCAATATCGATCGCCAATCCACTTTGAAGACCTACTTTTTCTCCAATATAAAGCATAGGCGCTTCATCCCGCTCACCTTCACCAATCACCACTGTACCATCAATAGGCAATCGATTAAGTTCCTGCCGCATTGCATCTACAGCAGCTTGATCCGCAGCCTTTTCATCGCCACGTCCGCGCCAGCGTGCAGCAGCAACAGCAGCACGTTCAGTAACACGTACCAATTCAAGTGTCAAAATACGATCAAGTCCATTTAAAATCTTCTGAGTTGTGGGCATATGAAAAAATCCTACCGAATGAATACCAGAAAAAATATGAGTCCTTATTAAATACTAAGAATAAAGTTTTTGGCAAAGATGAAAATTTTCCACAAGAGACAAAAGAACTCAAGCTTACCTTTTTGTCATTATCAAGAAAGTTATCAATTCTCTGCCATAGGTTCAATACGAATAAATTGAGATTTTGCAACAAGATGTCCATCTTTTTCAATTTCTGCAAGTGCCTGTCGTACATTCACCTCTGTTGTTTCATGCGTAATTAAAATAATTGTTTTTTCAATTTGATCTTCTACAAAAGATCTTTGAACAATCGACTCCAATGAGATGTGATTATCAGCCATATGCCTTGCGACCGCGGCAAAAACACCAGTACGATCATGAACATTTAAACGAATAAAATAACCACCTGCATGATGCGAAATACGTGCTTTTTTATGAGGAGCAAGTTCTAATGCTGGGCGTCTTAAAACAGGTGCATACTGAAAACCAGAACGTGCTTTTGCTATATCAGCCAAATCACCAATAACGGCTGATGCTGTTGCCTTTCCTCCGGCACCGGGACCAGAAAACAGTAATTCACCTAATAAATCACTTTGAATAGAAAGAGCATTGGTTACACCATTTATCTGTGCAATCATCGAGGATGTTGGTACCATTGTTGGATGAACGCGTTGCTCTATTCCAGAATCCGTTTTTAATGCAACCCCTAAAAGCTTAATCCGATACCCCAATTCATCAGCTGCTCGAATATCAATTTGCGAAATATTATGAATTCCTTCAACATAAACATCATCTAACGAAACAGCAGTTCCAAATGCCAAGCTTGTCAACAAAGCTAATTTATGAGCAGTATCATTTCCCTCAATATCAAAACTTGGATCTGCTTCAGCATACCCAAGTCTCTGTGCATCTGCTAAACAATCTTTAAATGAAAGACCTTCCGTAAACATACGTGTTAATATATAATTACAGGTTCCATTGAGAATACCATAAATTCGCGATATGCGATTACTAACAAGTGATTCTCTCATCGCTTTGATAACAGGAATTCCCCCAGCAACAGCTGCTTCAAAATGAAGAAAAACACCTTTTTTTTCTGCAATTATAGCGAGCTCTACTCCATGTTGAGCAAGAAGAGCTTTATTGGCTGTTACAACATGATGTCCCGCCTCAAGCGCTCTCTTAACAGCGGTATACACCACATCCAATTCACCACCAATTAACTCTACAAAAACATCAATCTCATCAGAAGCAGCCAACTCCACAGGTGAATCAAACCATTTTATACCACTAAGATCAATTCCACGATTGCGGCCTTTATCACGCGCACTAACAGCAACAACTTTGATGAATCGTCCACATTGACAAGCTAAACTATTCGCTTTTTCACATAGAGTTCGAACAACTGAAGTACCAACTGTACCAAGTCCCGCAACACCAACTTTTAAAGCTTCTGCCATTATTAACCACTGATCCCTATCTTCATTGAAAAATCGTTTAAATGATGTGCCAATCAACACAAAAAGTACTTATGTTCATAAAAACAAAAGAAATACCCTGCTCTATTCATTTCATTTTTTCTAATAGAATTATCCCCGCTTGTTCAATCAACATTCCTAAAAATATAATATTTATTGTCTTCAAAGATTTCAGAATTTTATAAAATATCTAATTCAGAATGAAAATCTGTAAAACTTATAAATGCAAGTTTCCATAAAGAAAAGTTCTAAAAAATAATCAATAACCAGTTAAAGAATATTGAAGAATTGGTAAGAAAGAATAAAAACATCTCTTCTAAATCAACAAGTATGGAACAAAAAACATTCTTTCATATGATAAATTAAGGGAATGAATAAAATAAAGTAAATCAGTAAATGATAACACATTCCTTCCTACCATTCCATAGCTTTAACTATAAATCTTTAATGCAAAAATCTTAACGCACTCATATATCAAAATAGAACCTTACATTAAAGTAAAAAACAAGACTTGATATGTGTACACCATAATTCTGAAATATTATAAATATGGAGAATAAATTTGCAAAATTCGAATATTTTATCTCAACTTATTACCACCTCTTTGCAAAACTAGCGAATTGAAGTGACAAAAAACTCAATTTACCCTTTATCCACGCTAATTCATTTTCAAATCAAGAACTTCTCAATATGTAAAAGAACAAATGAATGGTTTTTAATTTTAAAAATTTTACAGTCATGTAAAAGTAAATATAAGAAAATTATTTTTTAATATATTCTGTAAAAATTGCTTTAATATTTTTATTATAAAGAATCTTTTTATATTTTGTTAAACTGAAAGGAATCTGTGGCTTGTTCCTCAAAAAACTTTTGTATGATTGGTATTATTTGTTAATTTGGTAATAAATATTGTCTTTCTACTTCATAAATTATACAGTTTTTGCTTTATGATAAGCTCAAATGAGAAGTCTTCTGTATAAAGGCTCTTTCAAGCAAGTTAAATAATATTCTCATATGGTGAGCAAAGATAACAAACGATAAAATATGCAAAAAATAAATACATTAAAAATGCTGTTTTTGATCATTTTTGCCTACTCCTCAAACTGAAAAAAACAATCCAAACAGAAATCGCTCAAAAATTATTCAATAAAACACACTTTTTTCAAAAAAAATGACACAGAGGGCTTGCGAAGTAAAAAGATCCTCTCTATAAGCCTCATCATTGGTTTGCGCCCATCGTCTAGCGGTTAGGACATCGCCCTTTCACGGCGGAAACAGGGGTTCGATTCCCCTTGGGCGTACCATGTTTCTTTTTTTTATGTGTAATATATTCATTTTATTTGTGTTTTTAAAAATGAGGGATGCATAAATAAAAACGAGGGAATAAGATTTTAAAAGGAATCTCTTCGTAAAAAGGATACAAGAATCATTAGGTGATTAATTTCTTTGTTGCATTTCGAGGATAGTGCTTTACTGCGCACAGTTAATAACAATAAGAATCGATAAAACATAAAAATTAGAAGATTCTAGCTCGCGATACGGTAATTTTATAAGTCATATCCTTGCGTATTTTCCAACCTTCAAAATTGAAGTTTATCCCAAACGCATTTTATATGAAGCATTTCTAATTACAGTGCCATTGTTATCACATTAAACTTTTTATAAACAAACAGACCGTAAGCTTAAAATTGAAATAGCAATATAAAAATAGTTTCTTATTCACCTAACACAACAAATCAAGAAACTATAATTCAGAATACGATCAACTTATTAAATGGAATCTCTGATAATAAAAATGTATAATCTTGATCCCCCGATGATCTAACTACCTTATCTATTAAACAGATTCCTCATCAATCATAGAATAATTATAGATTTGCAAACACATCACTTCTTTTCAAAAATTAAACCCTCCAACAAAATTTTACACTCTATTGATAATATATTCTAAAAGCTCATATTTGAATGCTTTTTTCCCCTGTTTTTACTTTTCATTATAAACTTGAAAGTGTTATACAAATAGTATCGCTTAAAAGAAAAAGGATTTCTAATGGTAAAGATCAAAGTAGAAAACCCCGTTGTTGAACTTGATGGGGATGAGATGACCCGCATCATCTGGAAATATATCAAAGATAAATTAATCTATCCCTACCTCGACATTGATCTAAAATATTATGATCTTTCCGTCGAAAGTCGTGATGCAACCAATGATCAGGTAACTATCGATTCTGCCAATGCTATCAAAAAATATGGGGTTGGTATAAAATGCGCAACCATCACACCTGATGAGGCACGCGTTAAAGAATTTAACCTAAAAAAAATGTGGAAATCACCTAATGGCACAATCCGCAATATTTTAGGAGGAGTCATTTTTCGCGAACCCATTATCTGTAAAAATGTCCCTCGCCTTGTTCCTAACTGGACAAAGCCAATTATTATCGGACGTCACGCTTTTGGTGATCAATACAAAGCAACAGATTTTAAATTTCCAGGAAAAGGGAAATTAAGTATTAAATTTGTCGGTGATGATAATCAAGTTATTGAACATGATGTTTTTGATGCTCCAAGCGCAGGGGTTGCCATGGCTATGTATAACCTTGATGAGTCAATTCGTGATTTTGCCCGCGCATCCTTTAATTATGGACTACAACGAAATGTTCCAGTTTATCTTTCAACAAAAAATACCATTCTAAAAACTTACGATGGTCGTTTTAAAGATATTTTTCAAGAAATATTCGATACGGAATTTAAAACTGAATTTGAAAACCGTAAATTATATTACGAACACCGTCTTATTGATGATATGGTTGCTTCTGCATTAAAGTGGTCAGGTGGATACGTATGGGCATGTAAAAACTATGATGGTGATGTCCAATCTGATATTGTTGCCCAAGGCTTTGGTTCTCTGGGTCTCATGACTTCTGTTCTCATGACACCTGACGGCAAAATTGTTGAAGCAGAGGCAGCACACGGCACCGTAACACGCCATTACCGTCAGCATCAAAAAGGTGAAGAAACATCAACAAATTCCATTGCCTCTATTTTTGCATGGACGCGTGGACTAGCGCACCGTGCTAAACTAGATAACAATGGGAAATTAAAAAACTTTTCCACGACATTGGAAGAAGTTTGTATTAAAACCGTCGAAGAAGGTTTTATGACTAAAGATCTCGCACTTTTGATTGGGCCTAAACAAAAGTGGCTTTCTACAACAGGTTTCCTCAATAAAATTGATGAGAATCTCAAAAAAGCAATGGGCAATTAAGTTATTACTTAAATTAAAATTCAAAGCTCTAAACAGAGCTTTGAATTTCTCTTGGCAAATTTAAAGAACTGCCTTATAAATAAAAAGAGGATAAATTTTATTAAATAGCAAAAACAGTGAAAAAACAAAGCTGGTCTGCGCTTTTATTAGGTAAAAATGGTCTTTGCTTTTTGACGTTTATAGGCGGTGTTGTGTTACACGCTACCAACGTTTATATTGTTATTACTATTTTGCCCTCTCTTATGAATCATATTGGCAATGAAATATATTATTCTTGGGTGGCAACTGTCTTTATTACAGCTTCACTTCTTGGGACTTCACTTGCAACAAAAATATTAGGGAAATTAGGTCCTCGCAACACTTATGTTCTCTCTGGACTTATCTTTACCCTAGGCACTTTCATGTGCAGCATTTCTTCATCTATGCCATTATTTTTAATAGGACGTTTTATTCAAGGATTTGGAAGTGGTTCTTTGTTATCCTTATCCTATTCCATGGTACGTATTGTTTTCAGTCCATCTTTATGGTCACACGCATTAAGTGTCATCTCTGGAATGTGGGGAATATCAACCTTGTTAGGACCAGCAATCGGAGGAATTTCTGTATATTATGGCATGTGGAGAGCATCTTTTTGGATCATTGGTGCATTAGCTATATTATTCTCACTCATAGCCTTTAAATTTTTACCCCAAAAGAATGAAAATTATATTCCAACAACCCCTCTCCCTCTGCTCCAGCTTCTCACACTCACCTTATTGATTTTTATCATTTCTGTTGGAGGAGCTATGGACACAACAATGGCCAAAATTTGCGGATTAGTTATCGGACTTAGTCTCCTCTTTGTCCTAGCAAAAATCGAATCATCTACCCTTCATCCTATGTTGCCACGCAAATCCTTTTCTTTTTCTTCTGAAATTTTTCCTGTTTACGCATTAATACTCGTTATGACGACAGTCGTATATAGTATGGAGCTTTATTTCCCACTTTTTCTTCAAGAGCTTCATGGACAAACTCCACTTCTTGCTGGTTACATAGCAGCACTTATGAGCCTAGGATGGACATGTGGAGCCCTCTCAAGCGCTGGTGTATCGGCAAAAAAAATTCGCAACATCATTATATACTCCCCCCTATTAAAACTATTAGGCATAGCTATTCTTTTATGGCTCATTCCAACAGAAGTTTCCACACTTGAATATATTTTTATGATCTGCTTAGCACTGTTTTTTATTGGAATCAGTGCGGGCATAGCATGGCCACATTTGCTCACAAGGATCTTACAATGTGCAAATGATGAAGATGCTCTCCGTGCCAGTGAATCCCTTACCTCTGTACAACTATTTTCAGCGGCCTTAAGTGCAACTCTAGCAGGAGTTATCACCAATCTTGCTGGCCTCTTTAATCCTGGAGGAACAATAGGAATGATCTTAGCAGCAAAAACTCTTCTTATAGTGCTTATGGGTCTTTTATTTTGTCTTGCTATTCCATTAGCACTGCGCATTTCTTACTGCATATTAAAAAAACCAACAGGACATTCCAATAACTAAAAATAAATATAAAAATTCCTTCTTCATTTAAAAAATGAAAAATATTAAGCATGCTTCTCCATATACCATGAGATGCAAAAAACCATTAATCCACACAAAGTTAGAACACTTCCTAAAACAGCTGTATATTCATAACTATAGCCCAATTTTAAAACTAATGCTCCAGATTCTGCACCAAGAGCGTTGGCAATATTAAAAGCAGACTGCATTAATGCTCCTGCCAAAATCTGTCCCTGTAGTGCAACATCCATAATTTTTGTTTGTATAGAAGGCATAGCAGCAAAAGAAGTTCCAACAAAAAAGCATCCTATTGCCGCTGTTAACGGAGCATAGGATAAAAAGAAAAAAAGAAAAAAAACAAATACGCTCCAAAGCATAGAAAAAAATATCATCGGCGAAATACCAATTTTAACGGCTAATTTAGGCCCCAAGAGATTTCCTACCACCATACCCAATCCAACTAAAGGCATGATAAATGGTACCAACTCAAGTGAAACACCAGAAATATGCATTAACGTTGGCTTGATATAAGTGAAAACAGAAAATAATCCTGACGCTCCCACCGAAACCATCAACAAAAGAAACCACACCTGCTTTTGCTTTAATGCACCCATTTCTTGCAAAGGATTCGTTTTTGGAAAAATTGAATCACAAGGAAAAAAATTCCAAATAAGCAAGCTACATAATAAAGCAATCATACCCACAAGGATAAAAGCAATCTGCCAACCAATAAGTTGACCAATCCAAGTAGCACTGGGTGCTCCCAAAACGGTTGCAATTGTTAAGCCGAGCATAACATATCCAACAGCTTTAGAACGTTCTTTCATTTCGACCATTGAAGAGGCAACCATAGCCGCAAGTCCAAAATAGATTCCATGGGGAAGTCCACTGAGAAAGCGTAATACGACTAATATGCTAAAATCAGAAAAAAAGGCACTAGCAATATTTGCTAAAGCATAAAAAAGCATCAATCCTATCAAAACAGTTTTGCGTGATACCTGAGCTGTTGCCACAGCTAAAAGAGGTGCTCCAATCACAACTCCTAATGCATAAGCAGAAATATATTGACCAGCGGTAGGAATATCAACATAGGAACTTCGTGCCATCTCTGGTAGTAGCCCCATTGCGACAAACTCTGCAGTACCAATAGCAAAACTCCCCACAGCAAGAGCTAAAATTATTAAACGCCGTATTCTCGAATCAATTCCCAATGCAAGAACCTTTTGTTGATAAAAATCCTTCATATCATCACTTCTGGATAGGAGTTTTAACTGTAGATATCTGTAATACACACAAACAAAAATTCAAAACATTGTTATACGCATGCCCAATAGTCCCTAATAAAATTTTAGAAATATTTTGATATATAAAGCATTTTATGAAGCTTTAAGTAAGATTCTTTAATGAAAAACCTTTGAAAACCTCAAGGTCACAGACGTATTTACCTATTTTTATCAGATCTGCCAGATAATAAACTTTACCTCCTCTTTTCAGTCATTGTAATTTTACAATGAAAGCTTTATTTTGCAACGACATACTATATCCTATAAATAATTCTAAAATTTGCTGAAGAATGCATTTCAACAAGTGAATAATATCTCATCATTATTTTGATACAAAGATAAAACGTCTCCCCTAAAATTATTGTTGCTTTATTTTTGCTACCTGAATACAGACCCTCCAAATCGATAAGTTATAATTTCAACTTTATGCCATTTTTATAAATTATTATAAATTCTTTTAAAAATTCTCATGATAATAGTGCTTGGTTTCTAGATTTATTAAATACCCTCTTTTAGACATCTTTAGCCCTCCCTCATCTAACAGAGGAATCGCATCAGATATCTAACTCACTATCTGTAAATTAAAATATTCACATAAATATATTATGATTATTTTCAGATAAATTCTATAAACAAAGCAAAAAACAAATATAACAAATTTTGTATAAGTATATTTATTTATATTTTATAAATATGACAATTATCGTGATTAATATTTAATTTATTATAACATTATATCTATAGTTTTATAATATTAATAATATTACATAAATATATTTTAAAGAATATTTATATATGAAAAATTAAAAAATAAAATTACAACATTTAAAATTTTGTAATTTTATTTTAACTTTATTTTAATTTTCTAAAAATTTATCTGTTCGATTGTATATAATCCATTCTTTAACTTTAGTAATAAAAAATACCAAGTAGCTCATAAAAGTACAATTTTCATACTTCTTTAAGAGTTCGCTAACGCCTCATTAACATTGTTGCTGTAAACAATCATCAGAAACAGAAAAACTGTTTTTCTCCGGATCAGGTAGCGCGTACCGGAGTAACAGTTTCTGTTTTATATAGTACTTAGAAAGAGAATATATGCCCTATAAAACCGCACTGTTATATCTTAAGATAGTGGATTTTATAATTTTGGAAGATGTTTCTAATTTCATATTTTTAGCTAAATTTGTAAGTGCGAGAATAAATTCAATAAAAAAATGAGGTGCTATATTTCGATTAATATTTTAGCGTCCTTGTGCCCATAGAGCACGCGTTTCAGCGCAAAAATCAGCATAACAACCTTCCTCAATGGCATCACGAACTCCCTGCATAAGTTGTTGATAATAAAAAAGATTATTCCAAGTCAATAACATCCCCCCAAGAGATTCACCAGATTTGATCAAATGATGCAAATAAGCACAACTATAATCATGTGCTGCTGGACAAAGTGACTGTGGATCAAGAGGATGTGGATCTTCTGCATAACGCGCATTACGCAAATTAATTCTACCAAAGCGGGTAAAAGCTAAACCATGACGTCCTGCACGCGTCGGCATAACACAATCAAACATATCAATACCACGAGCAACACTTTGTAAAATATCATCAGGTGTCCCTACTCCCATAAGATAGCGTGGTTTATCCTCTGGTAAAATCGGACAAGTAGTATCCAATACTGCTGTCATAACACTCTGCGGCTCACCAACAGCAAGCCCTCCAATAGCATAACCTTTTAAATCCATTTCTTTTAATGCTTGAGCAGAACGCTCACGCAGTTTCATATTATCACCACCTTGAACAATCCCAAACAATGCTTTATCTGGCTGATCTCCAAAAGCTGTTTTACAACGCAGCGCCCACCGCAATGAAAGTTCCATAGCTTCTTCCATTTCTTTTTCAGTGGCAGGTAATGCAATACATTGATCCAACTGCATCTGGATATCCGCATCAAGAAGCCCTTGAATTTCGATAGAACGCTCTGGACTCATTTCATAGTAAGCGCCATTAATGTAAGAGCGAAAAATCACACCTTGTTCAGTAATTTTACGGATTCCCTCCAGCGACATCACCTGAAAGCCTCCAGAATCAGTTAAAATAGGTCCGCTCCAGCGTGAAAATTCGTGTAATCCTCCCAAACGTGCAACACGTTCAGCTCCTGGACGTAACATTAAATGATAAGTATTTCCCAAAATGATATCTGCACCAAGATCACGAATTTGATCCATATACATAGCCTTAACGGTTCCTGCCGTCCCAACTGGCATAAATGCGGGTGTACGAACGCATCCTCGCCCCGTTATAATTTCGCCTCGACGTGCATACCCATCTTGAGCAATTTTTCTATAATGAAATGTCTTTATCATAACTCTCGTCTTTTTGATTCCATCAATGCATATCTCTATAGAAAGAAAAAAGATATCCCCTTACGAGCATTGTCATAAGCTTTATGAATTAATTTTTGATTCGCTCAATATTGTAATCAGCATCAAAAATTAAACGAGATAAAAGAACATTTCTTGTTAAGAAATCAACATAATAAAAGTGATAATCTAGCTCCAGAAAACAAGTAAAATCCTTATAATATCACGCCTCAAAATACCTATGCTTAACGCACTAAAGCCTTAACAGAACTGCAAAATTATTATCTCAACAATCTCATCTTTACGTACTTTCATAAGTAATAATTTCGTACGAATAGAAGAAAGTTATGAACGCATTGTACAACTTACAATATTCTTTAACTTTTACAGATAAAAAGTTTTCATCTATCGGACACCGAGAGCCTTACGCTTAATAAAAGTGCAAATGCATATTATCATTTATCCGTTCACAACATTGAGATAGCCCTTGAGATAATTCATAAAAGGGAGCTTTTTCCAACAGTTTTTCCCCACGCCAATCTCATTTGTGACGAGCAAAAGGGATGATTTTGATTAATTCAACCGCATGAATAATCTGTAAGAGACCCCTACCGTGAAAAAAGAAAGGCTTACAAACCAACACTCGTAGAAAACTCACCCTTTAGGATGGAGAAGAAGTCAATATAAGAGAAATTGAAATAAGAAAATCTTACAATATTCAGAGCGCTCTTTCAATGGACAAAATAATAATTTATCCGTTATAAATCAATGTACTAATCTAGAAAGAAACCTATCTCTAAAGTTATTTAGATATAACTTCATAAAACACAAGCCTAGAGATTACATCTTTGCTCCATTGCAATTGCAAATAAAAAAAATCATGATTTTATTTTCATTATCTTGCGCAATATATTCGTATAATATGGCGTTAAAAGGCTCTCCAGATTGTACAAGACAACCAACATCACAAATGTAATACTCTATTTTAAAACCTTACCTTGTATCATCCACATTGATAGATTCATCAAAATTTTTTAAAAAGCACAAGCATGAAAAAATAATTCATTCAATCTAACAGGAAAAATCCTTAATTAAACTGTAAGATCATTACCCACATGGGATAAAAATAAAATGAACCACCTATTATGAAACGCAAAAACAATTTTAAAAAACGACGAACCCTATAAATAGTAAGTACAATAAAATAGGCTATTCATACTCAAATTACATCGAACAAACCGTATTAAGATGTAAAAGCCAAACTTTGATAGAATATCCTATTAACGACAATATTTAGAAACAGCATCAATACATTGATTTATAATAATAATTCATTTCTATATGTTGAATGAAGGGATAGCTTCTCTTATTGTAAATCTGTGTACGTTAAAATAACTAAAATCATTTTCTTGCACATCACAAGAGAGATTAACGTGTAAATAAAAACACTAAAAAAAGCACTTTTTTAAGATTCTCACATACTGTAGCTTATCATCGGGTTTTGCATCAATTTATTTTTTTCAAATGATTTTTAAGGGGCTCTCAAAGGGTCTTCAAAGGCGGTTTTCTGGGATTTCACAGACTTTTTAAAAATCTTCAAAGGATTTTAAAAGATCTTTCAAAGCCTTTTATCATTTTTGCTCCAAAATTCCAAATTTCGTTATTTTTAGCTCTTTTTGGCAATTTCAAGTGTCAAAATCCATTTTGACAAAATACGCATTTAATGCTAAATTTTATACATAAAATAGTAAATTATCACGCATTCATAACTAATCCCACCTCTTCCCACTTACTGCGAAACTTACTGTCAAACTACACATACCAAAGGCTCTATTATAACATTGGAGGCTGAAAAAAGCATATGATGATACTGGCTTGCTCCTTCACAAGCATAAAGATGAGGGAGTTTAAATGAATGTTGGAATAGACTGAGAGATGTTTCTTTAAAAAAGCGCGTAAATGCGCAACTCTATTTGGGGCGCTCTATTCCACGTAATGAGTGTTCCTCTTATTAAAAAACAAGAGGAACCAAAGCATAAGGCAATGCGTCATCTTCATTATTTAAAAGACATTGCTTTAGATACTTTTGAAAAAGTAAAGCTAAATTAAAAAGGAGAGAGCAAGATGAGCCTTTTATTTTCATCTTTACGTCTTCCACCCAATTGAGCTGTCTCTTCGTTCGAGAAAACACCCAAACAAATCACAACCTTTCCCCAATACAGCAAACAAAATTCTCTAAATCCATAAATTAAAAGAAACTTGGTAGAAAGAATAAAGGCATAGCAGCCGAACTCTGTTAGGAATTCAAGCTGTAATCCCTGATCGCCACCCTATATCAGATAGGAGAATTTTCTCTTAGAAACTTACAATTGAAACCAGTATAATTTATACTATTCTACATCCGCAGCAATAATGGCTTTGGTAATTGAATCTGGGTCTGCAACAGGTTCACCACGTTTAATTTTATCAACATTTTCCATACCTTCAACAACCTGCCCCCATATGGAATATTGACGATCAAGCCACGGAGCATCTGCAAAACAAATAAAAAACTGAGAGTTAGCAGAATTTGGATTCTGACTACGCGCCATAGAAACTGTCCCACGCTTATGAGAAAGATTTGAAAACTCTGCTGTTAAATTTGGTTTTTCTGCCCCCCCCATACCAGCACGTGATAAATTGAATTTTTCACCATCCTTCTTTCCAAATTGCACATCTCCAGTCTGCGCCATAAAGCCATCAATAACGCGATGAAAAATAACATTATCATAAGCACCTTCACGGACAAGTTCTTTGATACGTGCAACATGACAAGGCGCTAAATCAGCAAAAAGCTCAATAACAACTCTGCCCTTTGTTGTTTCAAGAATTAAAGTATTTTCCGGATTTTTATCCTCAATCATATGAAAAGCTCCTTTGCTTCATCTATCAACTTGTAAAGTAGCAGCATTAATAACATCTGGATTTTCTACAGATCCATTATTACTTGTGGTACCTTTTTTAATTTTATCAACAACATCCATCCCCTTTATTACTTCCCCAACAACCGTATACTGACCATTTAAAAAAGCAGCATCATCAAAACAAATGAAGAACTGAGAATTCGCGGAATCTGGATCTTGTGAACGTGCCATCCCAACAGTACCACGCTTAAATGGCTGCTTTGAAAACTCAGCCGGTATATTGGGATAATTTGATCCCCCCATACCAACGCGTTTCAGATCAAAATCTCTACTGCCTTTTTTTCCAAATTCTACATCACCAGTTTGCGCCATAAAGCCAGGAATTACACGATGAAACACAACATTATTATAGGCCCCCTCCTCTGTTAGTTTTTTGATTTGCGCAACATGTTTTGGTGCCAAATCAGGACGCAGGCGAATAACAACATCACCGTTGTTGAGAGATAAAACAAGAAGGCTTGAATCACTCGCTGGACTAGAATTACCAGCGACAGCGGACAATGAAAAAAAACAAAATACACATATCAAAACAGCAAAAATTCTACGAAACACACTTATTCTCCTCTAAAGACTGGAATTTCGAGCGCAAAGCTTGTGCAACATTGGGCGGCACAAATGGTGTCACATCACCTCCCATAGAGGCAATTTGACGGACCAATGTAGACGTTATCGCACGCCCAGAAACACTTGCGGGCAAAAAAACAGTTTGCAATTCAGGAGCCAGAATGCCATTCATCCCTGCCATTTGCATTTCATAATCAAGATCAGTACCATCACGTAATCCGCGAACGAGAAATGAAGCACCAACTTCACGTGCCTTGTCAATGAGAAGGTTATTAAATGAAAGAACCTGCAATCGATTAGAATCTGCACCGAAAAAGTCTTTCCCTACTTGGGTAATAAAACCAACACGCTCTTCAAAGCTAAAGAGTGCTTTTTTGTCACCCTGTATACCTATAGCGACGACCACCTTATTAGCTAACACAAAACACCCTTTTAAAACATCAAGATGACCGTTTGTAAGAGGATCAAACGAACCTGCGTAAAGAGCAATTTTCATGATTTTACTCCTTCCTCTTAAAAATTACTTTTCTTCGCTCATATCAATCGTATCAGAATGCTTCTCACCTTCATCATCCAATGAACTCGTATCATCTTCAGGCTCAGAAATACGTTCAACCGATACGACTCTTTCACCTTTGGCTGTATTAAAAATTGTGACTCCCTTAGTTGAGCGCCCAGCAGTACGAATTCCCTCAACAGGGACACGAATAAGCTGCCCCCCATCTGACACCAACATAATTTGGTCTTGCGCCTTCACCGGAAAAGCCGCTACTAATTTACCAATTTCAGCTGTTTTAGATGGATCTGTTGCACGAATCCCTTTTCCACCACGTCCCGAAATCCGGAACTCATAGGAAGAAGAACGTTTACCATAACCAAATTCACTCACTGTTAAAAGCATTTGTTCACGTGCATGAAGTTCTGCATAACGTTCATCTGTTAACTCTGTTTCAACACCCCCATCTTCATCATCCAGAATGACAATATCTTCAACATCAGCATCTGCACCAGCAGCACGCCGCTCATTCATGACACGTTTAATATAAGCAGAACGTTCAATGGACGTTGCCTCGACATGCTCTAAAATTGTCATCGAAATGACTTTATCGCCTTTAGCCAAATTGATACCACGAACCCCCACAGAATTACGCCCCGCAAAGACACGCACATCAACAACTGGAAAACGGATACATTGTCCATTCGCTGTTGTTAGAACGACATCGTGATGTTCTGTACAAGTTTCAACAGAAAGAATTTCATCTTCCTCATCAAGTTTCATTGCAATTTTACCATTACGGTTAACCTGAACAAAATCTGACAACTTATTACGACGTACAGTTCCACGTGTTGTCGCAAACATGATATCCAATGCGCTCCAGCTTGCTTCATCTTCAGGCAAAGGCATAATTGTTGTAATGCGTTCACCTTGTTGTAAGGGAAGCATATTGATCAAAGCCCGCCCACGTGATTGCGGTGTACCTAGCGGTAAACGCCAAACTTTCTCCTTATAAACAATCCCACGTGATGAAAAGAAAAGAACCGGTGTATGCGTATTGGCGACAAACAACCGTGTTACAAAATCCTCATCCTTCGTGGACATACCAGAACGCCCTTTACCACCACGACGTTGCGCACGATAGGTATTAAGAGGTACGCGCTTAATATAGCCACTATGGCTCACCGTTACGACCATATCCTCTGGCGCGATCAGATCTTCACTCTCCATCTCAGCGCTACCAAAACCAAATACGGTACGTCGCGGTGTTGCAAATTCCTCACGCAGAGCACTCAACTCGTCCTTAACAATACCCATAATGCGTACGCGCGATGCTAAGATATCAAGATAATCAGCAATATCCACACCAATTTTATTCAATTCATCAGCGATTTCATCACGTCCAAGGGCTGTCAATCGTTGCAAACGCAATTCTAAAATAGCACGTGCCTGTTCTTCAGAGAGATTATAAGTATCATCCTCGTGGATAATATGACGAGGATCATCAATAAGTTTAATCAAAGGCGCGACATCCATCGCTGGCCAACGTCGTTCCATTAATTGTGTACGTGCTGTCTGTGGATCAGAAGCTTTGCGAATAAGCGCTATAATCTCATCAATATTGGCAACTGCAAGGGCAAGACCAACCAAAACATGGGCCCGCTCACGCGCTTTACGCAAAAGATATTTTGTTCGCCGACTGACAACTTCTTCCCGAAAAGAAACAAATGCACGAAGCATATCAAGCAACGTCATTTGTTCGGGTTTTCCCCCATTCAACGCAACCATATTACAACCAAAGGAAGTTTGCAGCGGCGTATAACGATATAATTGGTTTAAAACAACTTCCGCAACAACATCTTTTTTCAACTCAATAACAACGCGATATCCATCACGATCCGATTCGTCACGTAAATCAGAGATTCCCTCAATGCGTTTATCGCGCACCAATTCGGCCATTTTCTCAATCATTGTGGCCTTATTAACTTGATAAGGGATCTCACTCACAATAATTGCCTGCCGACCACTACGAATTTCTTCAATATCAACTTTAGCACGCATAATAATTGAACCCCGCCCTGTTTCATAAGCTGAACGGACACCAGAGTGGCCAAGGATAATACCCCCTGTAGGAAAATCCGGACCAGGAATAATTTCAATTATTTTATCGAGTGTGATATCAGGATTATCAATCAAAGCAATACAACCATCAACGACTTCACCAAGATTATGGGGAGGAATATTGGTTGCCATTCCCACAGCAATTCCCCCTGACCCATTGACCAAAAGATTAGGGAAACGTGCTGGCAAGACAACCGGTTCACGTTCACGCCCATCGTAATTATCCTGAAAATCAACAGTATCTTTATCAATATCAGCTAAAAGTTCTTCTGAAACTTTTTCTAAACGACACTCAGTATAGCGCATAGCTGCAGGTGGATCACCATCAACGGAACCAAAATTCCCCTGACCATCAATCAATGGATTTCTCAAAGAGAAGTCCTGCGCCATACGCACCAAAGCATCATAAATTGAAGCATCACCATGAGGATGGAATTTTCCCATAACCTCACCAACGACACCAGCAGATTTACGATACGGCTTATTGAAAGAAAGCCCCATCTCGTTCATAGCATGAAGGATACGTCGATGAACAGGCTTAAGACCATCACGAACATCGGGAAGTGCACGCGAAACAATCACGCTCATCGCATAATCGAGATAGGAGCGTTGCATTTCATCAATAATACTGATTGGTTCAATACCGGTCAGCACATCACGTTCTGGGTGTGGAGTAAGATCGGTCACAATTTCAAAACTTTCAAAAAAGAATCATTTCACTTTATTTATATCGGTTTATATCGAAAAATACACAAAAATGCTAATTTCTCTCCCATAACAAAAAAGAAATTTAACAATATTTTTCAAGATGTTATTAATTTCTATTAAAAATTACCAATAACAATGAATAGTTTTCACTTTGCTAAACTTCAAAAATCTAAAACAAACAAACCATAAAGCAATCATAATACTGCAACTTTAAAGCCTCTTAAAAAGGAACATCATCATCTAATTTGTGTGAAAAACTTTCTCCTAATTGGTTATTATTTTGACCAAAAGTATTTCTTTGATTTGAACTACTATTAGCAAAGTCACCACTGTAACTCCCCCCTTGACTTGCGACCTGCTCTCCACCCGCTGCTCCGCGCCCATCAAGCATTTGTAATTCACCACGGTATTTTTGCAAAACAACCTCTGTTGTATAACGGTCATTTCCATTTTGATCTTGCCATTTCCGTGTCTGCAACTGCCCCTCAATATAAATTTTGCTCCCCTTTTTTAAATATTGCTCTGCAACTTTGACAAGGTTTTCATTAAAAATAACAATACTATGCCACTCAGTGCGTTCTTTTCGCTCATTTGTATTCCGATCGCGCCAACTTTCTGAAGTAGCAATACGCAGATTTGCCACTTGATCACCAGAATTCAAACGGCGGATTTCAGGGTCCGCACCAAGATTACCAATTAAAATAACTTTATTAAGGCTACCAGCCATCGCATAAACTCCAAAATTTTAATTTGTAAAATACTCTGTTCTATAACAGTTATAACCATCTTGACCTTCAATTTACATATCGCAATTGACCATCAATATAGGTATTGCTATCCTTTACCAATATTGTATTCAGTGTAATTATAACAAAAGATGATAAAAACGCATAGTTTATTCCACCACGAGAGAATAAAAAGCTGCTTATTTGTATTTTTTTCACAAAACTTATACCTTCCTTTTGCATTAAAGCAGTTAAACACATTGTAATTCTAAAAAAACAGTTTTATTCCATTTTAGGTGCTCAATTTTTGCCACATATGCCAAGGATAAAGTATGACTCATCAAAAATATATCTCCATTCGCGGTGCACGTGAGCATAACCTTAAAAATATTGATCTCGATCTGCCTCGTGATAAACTCATTGTTATAACAGGACTTTCTGGATCAGGGAAATCATCCTTAGCGTTTGATACAATTTACGCTGAAGGACAACGTCGCTATGTCGAAAGCCTTTCAGCCTATGCACGCCAATTTTTGGAAGTCATGCAAAAACCCGATGTCGACCGCATAGACGGTCTCTCTCCCGCTATCTCCATTGAACAAAAAACAACCAGTCGCAATCCTCGTTCAACGGTAGGTACCGTTACTGAAATCCACGATTACATGCGTCTTCTCTTTGCCCGTATTGGCATTCCTCATTCTCCTGTGACAGGACTTCCTATTGAAAGCCAGACAGTAAGCCAAATGGTGGATCAAATTATGTCCTTACCAGAAGGAACGCGAATTTTTATTATGGCACCCTTGGTACGAGGACGAAAGGGAGAATATAAAAAAGAGCTAACAGAACTCTTAAAAAGAGGATTTCAACGCGCTAAAGTTGATGGCAAGTTTTATGAAATCCCTGACATTCCACCTCTTGATAAAAAGTATAAACATGACATCGACGTTGTGGTAGACCGCATTGTTGTACAAAAGGATATCACCTCTCGTTTAGCTGATAGTATAGAAACCTGTTTACAGCTAGCCAATGGACTTGCCATAGCTGAAATGGCAGATCACCCCTTGACACCAAAAGAAACGACAAAGGAATCTGCTCATAAATCAAAAAATGATACACACAAACGGCTCATTTTTTCAGAAAAGTTTTCTTGCCCTATATCTGGTTTCTCTATCCCTGAAATTGAACCACGCCTTTTTTCGTTCAATAATCCTTTTGGTGCCTGTCCTCTCTGCGATGGACTGGGCATAAAAAAAGCAATGGATCCACTGAAAATTGTGCCCAATAAAAATCTTACCCTCAAGAATGGCGCCATTGCCCCTTGGGCTAAATCAGATTCACTTTACTATAAACAAACCTTAGAAGCATTAGGAAAAGCTTACGGTTTCAAACTCACAGATCAATGGTATGAACTCTCTAATGAAGCACAACAGGCTATTCTTTACGGTACAAAAAGAGATGAAATTTCTTTTATCTATAAAAATAATTCTGGTTCGCATAAAACGACCCAACCTTTTGAAGGAATCATCCCTAATATGGAGAGACGCTGGAAAGAAACCGATTCTGCTTGGTCTCGAGAAGAAATCGAACGTTATATGTCTTCTTCGCCCTGTCCGGCTTGTCACGGTTATCGTTTAAAACCAGAGGCACTTGCTGTAAAAATCAACGGAATGCATATTGGGCAAATATCAGATCTTTCCATCTCACAAGCAGATGATTGGTTTGCCAATGTTCATCAATATCTCACAGAAAAACAACGTAATATCGCCGTACGTATTTTAAAAGAAATTCGTGAACGTTTGGCTTTTTTAAATCATGTAGGATTGGAATATCTTACCTTGTCTCGAAATTCAGGAACGCTTTCAGGGGGAGAAAGCCAACGTATTCGATTAGCATCTCAAATTGGTTCTGGTCTTACAGGCGTTCTTTATATTTTAGATGAACCATCTATCGGTTTACACCAACGCGATAATGAACGCCTTTTGGAAATGCTGCAGCATTTGCGCAATCTTGGCAATACAGTTATTGTCGTTGAACATGATGAAGATGCTATTCTCACGGCAGACTATGTTGTCGATATGGGGCCGTCCGCGGGCGTTCATGGTGGAAAAATCGTAGCGCAAGGAACACCGCAGGAAATTATAGAAAATTCAGCCTCTCTCACAGGCCAATACCTTTCAGGAAAAATGGCTGTTAAAATGCCGACAGAGCGACGCAAAATATCAAAAACGAAAACAATTAAAATCATCGGCGCCAAAGGCAATAACCTCAAAAATATCAATGCGAATATTCCTCTTGGAACCTTCACATGCATAACTGGTGTTTCTGGAGGAGGAAAATCAACATTTCTTATTGAAACGCTTTTCAAAGCAGCATCACATCATATCATGGGCTCTCATCACAGCCCTGCCAGCTATGACAAAATTGAAGGACTAGAATTTCTTGATAAAGTCATTGATATCAACCAGTCCCCTATTGGACGCACCCCACGCTCTAATCCCGCAACCTATACAGGTGCTTTTACACCGATTCGTGAGTGGTTTGCCGATCTTCCAGAATCAAAAGCCCGCGGTTACAAAGCTGGGCGTTTTTCATTTAATGTTAAAGGAGGACGGTGCGAAGCATGTCAAGGTGATGGAGTCATCAAAATTGAAATGCACTTTTTACCTGATGTCTATGTTACTTGCGATGTCTGTAAAGGAAAACGCTATAACCGAGAAACACTAGAAATAAAATTCAAAGGACAATCTATCGCAGATATTTTGGATATGACAATTGAAAAAGCAGAGGAATTTTTCCAAGCTGTTCCAGCCATTCATAATAAAATGGAAACTCTCATTAAAGTAGGATTGGGTTACATAAAAGTAGGACAGCAAGCAACCACACTTTCTGGTGGAGAAGCACAACGTGTAAAACTTGCGAAAGAGCTTTCACGTAAAACAACGGGACGTACACTCTATATTTTAGATGAACCTACAACAGGTTTACATTTTCATGATATTTCCAAACTTCTTGAAGTGCTTCACGAACTGGTCGAACAAGGCAACACAGTCATCGTCATTGAACATAACCTTGATGTTATAAAAACAGCCGACTGGATTATTGATTTAGGACCAGAAGGTGGAGATCGCGGTGGAGAAATCGTTGCAATTGGACGCCCTGAAGACATTATTAAAATTCCCGCTTCCTATACAGGAAAATTTCTAAAAGATGTTTTACTGCGCCCATCCCTCTATAATTCCAATTCTTAAAAATGCTTCCCCTTATAAAATACAGCATACGAACAAAGCCTGTACTTTTATTGTTACCTGTAAACCAACACCTAATTCCAGTGGTGCAACATGTTGGAAGCAAAGACTAAAAACAATTTAGCGCTTTATAAGCTGTTTTATTTTAGTTTTTGTATTGTCAAATAGCGGCAAACATATTGCATAGCTCTATTGGGTGTAATCTCTGAAACGAGAAGACAACCTAATTTTGAAAGGATATGAAGTTTTAAGGGTATAAACCAGTTTCCATCTTTACCCTCCCCTTTTAATTCATCTTTACGATTTTCAAAAACATCCACAGCAATATTTTAAAAAGAATGAAGATTGCGCATTGCTTCACGCTTTTGTTTATCGCATTCTTTAATGAGATCTCGCTCCTCACGAAAAACAAAACGCCCCAAATAGAATATATTTGCGTTGCCAATTCACACGTTTGTTTTAAAAAATATTTTTCAACACTCCCAAATCCAGTTCACGACATCACCTGAGAATGGTAAATTAATTATTATACACCACTATCTTTGCGCTTTTAAGCAAGTGCAAACTAACACCTTCATTTCCAATATTTGCGCTCTCCCCTAATCTCTAATATTGTAATAACCTTTGGTTATCGAGAGCTTTCATAAAAAGCATTTATATTCCTTTTTCAAATGTTTTTATCCACACACTCATATCTCTTGATATACAAGGATATAGCTTTGATGAGACGATCTAAAATGAGAAAATCTTACGCTATTAGAATTCCTCATGCCATATAGAAAACGTCTAATTATCCTTATAAGTCAATGCATTATCCCCCAAAAAGGAAGCAAACTCTCTTAATGATATTATTTTGATTCGCTTATAAGGATTATAAGTTTTTTCCAAAACAATAATTTTTCACTTTAATTTTACAAAAGAAGCGCCTCTCCAAGAATATATAGTATCATCATTTCCGACTTTTTGTGCACAAAGTATCTGTTGGACATCTTACAGTTGTCAATATAATGTGATGCAGTCTAAAAAGACAAAATAACGTTGGAGATAATTTCAGCATGAAAAAAATTGAAGCCATTATAAAACCTTTCAAACTTGATGAAGTGAAAGAAGCGCTTCAAAAAATTGGGTTACATGGTATTACAGTAACAGAAGCGAAAGGTTTTGGTCGTCAAAGGGAACATACAGAACTTTATCGTGGGACGAAATATGTTGTTGACTTTCTCCCTAAAGTAAAAATTGAAATTGTCGTATCCGATGACAAACTGGAACAAACTGTTGATGCAATACGTAAAGCAGCCCAAACTAAACATATAGGAGATGGAAAAATATTTGTCTTTTCCATTGATGATGCCATTCGTATAGGGACTGACGAAACTGGGATCGATGCCCTTTAATAGATAACGAAAAAATTAGTCTTTTTATCCACCTCAACGCCACATTAAGGAAATTGAATATGACAACCGCATCAGATATTATCAAACAGATTGCAGACAACGAAATCCGTTTTGTTGATTTACGTTTTACTGATCCACGAGGAAAATTGCATCACATCACAATGGATATCGCAGAAATCAGCGAGGATACTTTTAGTGATGGTGTTATGTTTGATGGCTCTTCAATTGCTGGTTGGAAAACAATTAATGAATCTGACATGGTTTTAATGCCAGATCCAGCAACAGCACATATTGATCCTTTTTTTGCTCAATCTACTTTGGTCATATTTTGTGACGTACTTGACCCTGTCTCTGGTGAATTTTATCGTAGAGATCCTCGTTCTATCGCCAAAAGGGCTGAGGTTTATATGAAATCTTTAAACATTGGAGATACAATCAATGTGGGTCCAGAAGCAGAGTTTTTTATCTTTGATGATGTGCGCTATAAAACGGACCCTTACAACACAGGGTTTAAACTCGATTCAAGTGAACTTCCCTCTAATGATGATACGGAATATGAAACAGGAAATCTAGGGCATCGCCCACGAATAAAGGGAGGCTACCTTCCTGTTCCGCCGATTGATTCTTGCCAAGATATGCGTTCTGAAATGCTCACAGCACTCAAAGATATGGGTGTACAGGTCGAAAAACACCATCACGAAGTAGCAGCGGGCCAACATGAATTGGGTATTCGTTTTGATACACTTGTTCGCGAGGCTGACAAGATGCAAATTTTTAAATATGTTGTACATCAAATAGCAAACAGTTATGGGAAAACAGCAACCTTCATGCCAAAACCAGTTTTTGGTGATAACGGCTCTGGAATGCATGTCCACATTTCCATTTGGAAAGATGGCAAACCCATTTTTGCAGGAAATGAATATGCTGGACTATCAGAAACCTGTCTGTTTTTTATCGGTGGTGTTATTAAGCACGCAAAAGCAATAAATGCTTTTACCAACCCATCCACAAACTCCTATAAACGTTTGGTTCCTGGTTATGAAGCTCCTGTTCTTCTTGCCTATTCAGCACGTAATCGTTCTGCATCTTGCCGTATTCCAATGAGCTCCTCACCAAATTCAAAACGCGTAGAAGTTCGTTTTCCAGACCCAACAGCAAATCCCTATTTGGCATTTGCAGCCCTTTTAATGGCTGGTCTTGACGGTATCAAAAACAAAATTCATCCCGGACACGCTATGGATAAAGATCTTTATGATCTTCCCTTAAAGGAACTTAAAGAAATCCCTACTGTTTCAGGAAGCCTGCGTGAAGCGCTTGAAGCACTTGACAAAGATCGTGGCTTTCTTAAAGCTGGCGACGTTTTTGATGATGATCAGATTAATTCCTTCATTCAAGTAAAGATGCAAGAAGTCTTGCGTTACGAAACAACACCCCATCCTGTTGAATTTGATATGTACTATTCTGTTTAAACAATTAATACGCATTCTTTTGATTTTAAAAATGGAGGCAAAAGCCTCCATTTTTGTGGATATTCGTCTCATGCAAAAGCGCAAGAGGCTTTTTGCTCATCCGCTTTTCCTTTATAATGCGTTGAATCTCTTCAAATGAATTAACAAAGGTTTCTAATGCCGCGAATTTGTTTTCTCGTTCCCGTTCTTTTATGCATTGTCTTTATCACATCAACAACTAAAGCACATACAATAACCAACCAAATGCTTACAACTCTTGAGAAAGCAACATCTGCTTATAGTAAAGCACTTAAAAATGCCGATGCAAATGCCATCTTAAATGCTATTCCTCCCCAAATCATCAACCGCTTAACCGCCAAAAAAAATCTTAATCAATCACAATTTCTACAAATTATGAAAAGCCAAATAGAACGGTTGGCAGAAAGTTACAAGATTGAAACAATCAACATTGATCAAAAACAAAAACGTGAAGGGACACTTGATAATGGCATTCCTTATTTTGTTATACCCGTGGAGCTTGTAACCGCAACAAATGCTGGAAAAAAATGCTCTATTCAAACTGAAATTATTGCCCTCCTTCACGATAATGAATGGTATTTTATCCGTGGTAATGACGAAGCAATCTTAAACATAACCAATGAAATATTTCCTGGACTTGAAAAAGTAAAAATCAATCCTCTCAAAATCACAAAAATAATGTAACAGCAAAAACAACACATTGATTTATAAATGAATTAGAAAGCTAAATATCGTAAGATTCTCTCATTTCAAATATGTGTATATTGAATCAATAAAGACCATTTCCTTGTGTGTCAAAAACGGGGCTAGCATATGAGTAAAAACTGTACAAGAAAGAACTAAAAATGCCTCTTATGAACCCTCTCAAATACCAAGGACTGTTCGCAACACCTACGAGCTGGTAAAGTGTATGATGGTACTGGCTTGCTTCTTCACAAGCGTAAAGATGGTGGTGTTCAATGGCTTTATCGTTATACCATTCATGGTTGTCACCGTGAAATGGGCTTGGGTACTCTTTGAGAGATGTTTCTTTAAAAAGCTCAAGGAAATAAAGAAATCTTATAAACATACTGTAGCAATTGTAACCGCAGCATTAAATTCAACTTTTTTATGAGCACGGCGTGCTATTGTTTCTTTATCCGTTCCCCATTGTTCCATCATCCAATCTTCATCTAAATGGGCAATAGACCATGCATGATCAGCATCAATCTTTCCCGCAGCAACAGCAAGAGCAATGAGAGCAGATCCTGTTAAGGTCGTCATCAGATGAAGTGCAGCAAGCATATAAGGAGATTCCACTCTACGTAAATAATTACTGACTGCTTGAAGCGTTTCTGGTGATTGTTCCACATGCATTAGCCCTTCTGTCAAATAAAATCGCGCACCCAATTTTTCTTCTGCCCAATCTAATAAAGGATCCCATTGTTCAGATTGTTTTTGCACCAACTCTTTAGGTGTCTGCGCACGATAAAAGATCATATCACATGCAACGAAACGCAATAAATCTTCAAACACAGCCTGCATATCATCAGCGATACCATCAATAACAGTATTAACCAAACGTGTCATCGGCATTTTTACCGGATCAACAACGTGCTGTTGACTCTCAAATTCTTGAGCAACGAATTCAGCAAATACTTGTGTTGGCACATGAAAATGACGCCTTGCGGGCGTTTTAACAGAACGTTCATCTAATAAGATAGTAAAACCTCTTTCCTCACAAGCAATTTTCACTTGTTTATAAAATCGTTTTGGGTGTGATTGGCATGAAAGATTTTGAGTCTGTTGAACAGAAATCTTTTTATTCAATGGCATATCAAAATGATCCAAAATCTCACGCATATTATTTACCTCTGATCTTTTTAAGAAAGAGACTATTTTTTCTAAGTTTTATATATTTTAATAAGATTTAATCCACCCTTCACACACCTCAAAGAAGGAAAAAGATTCTTGCCAACCTCAATCTGATTTAAGAGTTATATTTCATGTTTCTTTTACAAACAAGACAATGATGATTGCCTTTTATATATTTAATACAATCATAATAGTAAAACAATTTCTAAAAGTATTATCTTAATTAAGAAGTTAAATATATTGAGTTTTATGGCAAAGATGTTCACGCCTTACCAATTTGCTTATTATTCACCTACAATAGTATTATCAATATGAATAGATTCAAAAACGCTGATCATCTAAAAAATGATAGAACAGTGTGCTTTACACATCATCAACCTTTGCTTCACCATTCCAATAATTCTCTAACATATCCAATAAACACCCCCTGCATAGAATCTTTTCTCCCTAATAACTCCCCTAAATAACGATATTTTATGGCAATAGGGCAATGACAAGACAAAATTATAATCGTAAATTTTCTTTTACCTATACATATGTTTTCTAAAGCACTAAATTATTTAACTTATTTTTCTTAATATACTTCACATACTGCACTAGTTTAAATTTAATTGTATAATTATAGAGTGTAGAGGTCGTGAAACCTGAAAATAATACTTTAATACACTTGGCCCTGCAGAAACTAACTGTGCAGCTGTGGCTTAATAGTGGCTTGACAATCATAATCAAAATATTTTTTCCTCTGATTCAGAATCGCGTATTATCTTATACGCAACTCTTGAAGAAGCCTTTGATGAACTCGCTCAGAAAAAGGATGGTTATCTCCTAAGCTGTGCGGCTTACCCCGACTTGCATACATTTATATTCACCCGTTTAGGTGACATGCAATTATTTAATAGCTTTTCATGCCTACCCATTCTATGGTTTTAGCTAAACACAATAAGGCTGATGAAATTAAAATCGTAGCGACTCATCCTACTCCGCAATCTCTAGTGGCTCCTCAATATGACAAAATATTTGCCAACAGCAATGCTGATGCAGCCGTTCTTTGTAAGGCTGAAAAAGCCATGCTAGTATCACAACATCGGTTGCAGCAAACCGTTATAAGCTGAATATTATGAAAAATTTTGGACAAGTGCCAATGGCTTTCTTGCTCCATTCGCTAAAGTCAGCTCATTATAAAACAATCTGAAGCTCCTCTTTCTATTGTTAACTTGGTTGACAAATTCCGTATGCGTCAAGAACGAGATGGGAGCATTAAGGAACCAACTTCAGCAGATAGTAATATGATTAATGAATTGATCACTCTACTCAATCATCATGCAGATATAATTGACGGATTATCTCCGGAACTTTTGGTGACCACTTCTGATGATCTTCATCAGTGAATGCTCAGCGGTTTAACTACCCCTCCTAAACTTGATAACACCTTGACTGCTTTCAAAGCGCCATTAACAGATGCTCCCCTATTTTTCTTGGCTCCAATGCGTGCAACAAATGGTCCCGATCCAGAAGGATTCCGACTGGAATTAGACAGGATATCGTCATGAAACGGACTATCTTGCCGACGCCTCAAAATATACAAAGGATTATGTATCACCTTTTCAATGTATAAAAATGGGAAGAGCATCAAAAGGTTTTTTAGAAGGCAATTACATTGTTTTATTCCCAAAATCTGTGCAACTGCTAAAAAAATTGACAAACAAGCATTTGCTTTGTTTGTTCAGCAAACTCTTTGATATTTACAACAAGCAAACAATTGTGAAAGCTAAAAATTTACTCGGTCGAGATAGTAAATTCCTGTTCAGTCAATTGCATAGTCGTAACTTATCTAAAGAAGACATTTACGATGTTCACTGTTTATGGGGGTATTATCATGACTATGCACATCATACTGGACCGCAACCATTAAATAAGAATCTGTATATAAAATTAAATTGGTTTACAGATCTTCTAGAAGAAATTAAAGTTAACTTAGTTACAGTGCGTATTATGCTAGAAGACTGTTCAAAGTTTTGGAAAGAAATAACTGAATTTATCCTCTTAGAACGCATATTTCGTTATCCAAAAGATTCTGATCAGCATATGACATTCGATGCTGGTACAGGAATCTTGCTTTTTGAAATATTGATGTGAAACAAAGCATTGATTGAAACGGATCAAGGAGGTATCTTTAATTTGGAGCATCTCAAACAAGTAATAGCATTGATGATTGCAGCTATAAAGCACTTGAAGCATTAGATGATGATGCTTATTTGGCAGGAGCTAAGGATTATATCCAAGATAATCTTGGAAAACCACAGACCTCAAAGTCACGATTTAACTTTTCAACATCATCTTATGCACAGTACATTATTGGGGGATTAAATCATTGAGTTTCTTAAAAGGACGGTTATTCCTATTTACCTTTGCTATTCTAGCATTGTTTTCCATAAGTTGGTTATTATCTAAGAATTTGGTTAGCAATATACCCGTCATGCATGCGGTTGGACTTAGGTTGTTTGCCACCGCTGCCGCCTTATGGTTAATTGCACTATTTCGTGAGAAAACCGTTTTCAGATCCCTACCATTGCTTTCCATGATACCTGCTTTTTTTATTCTCTCAGTGTTAGGATTCTCGCTGTATTTTGTATGCAGTTTTGGTGCATTAAAATCACTCAAAGCTAGTGATTTAACCATGGTGCTTGCTACTATTCCAGGGATTACTTATATATTAGGTGCATTGACAAATGTCCTTAAATTCTCATGGCTGAAGCTTAGTGGAGTGATAATTGTCAGTGTAGCAGCTGTAGCATTCAATATAAACAGTGGAGAAGGTGGATATTATAACCTGATAGGAGTAGGTCTTGCCTTAACAGCAGCACTTTCTTACTCTGCTTATGGCTTATTGTCTAAACGTTATCTTAAACATTTACCTTTGCTCACCTCACTGGCTTGGATTACAACAATTTCTGCCGCATCATTTATGCCATTATTCATTTTTGATCCTGCCCCACTCTTATATCTTAAGTTAGAAGATGTATTTAAGATATTGATTTTAGGAACTATTTGCTCGGCACCAGTTTACGTTTTGTACCAAAAAGTTTTAGCTGAGGGAGGTGTATTATACGCCAACACTATTGGCGTATTATCCCCTTTTGCAGTGGTTACATGTGAATGGATAATCGGCTCGAGCCCTTCTCTCAACATTATCAAAATAATTGCTATGATGATGGCTGTTATAGGAATGACATTCTTATTTATAGATGCATCAAAGGTATCTGGATGGCAACAAAAACGTCGTGCCACAAATTCCAAATTTAATAAGGAAACAAAATGAAAAAACTCGCATTAGTTTGCCAGCGCAATACAAAGCTCCCGTTTATATTTGAAGCAGCACAAGCAGCTAATATCGAATTAGTAATGATCTATGATACCGCTGAAAGCGCTCCTATTCAACACCCCGCAGCAGTCAGTGAAACTTGGCAACTTCCTGTTTTTGATAAGCCAGAGGCAGCTCTAGACGCTTTTGCAGTAGGCGTAAAAGAACGCAATATTGCTGGGGTTATGACCCTTCGCGAAGAAGCCATTCTATGGACAGCTTTGGCTGCCAAAAAAATCAACACTCCAAGTATTGAACCAGAAGTAGCAGCATTAACCAGAAACAAATATCTCATGCGTCAAGCTTTTGCTAAAGCAGGCTTAAGAACACCAAAATTTCTGTATATAGATAATCCAGAAGACCTATCACAAACACAAACCTTAGACTATCCGCTCGTTATTAAACCCGTCTCTGGGTGGGCGAGTACAGGCGTCATGTTAGCTAAAAATCCTGAAGAATTTTCTAAGCTCATCAAAGCTGTATGGAATATTCAGCATAAAGATATGGCACGTTTTAATGATAAAAATAAACCTGTAGGTTTAATCGTAGAGCAATATTTGCCAGGAAAAGAATTTGTCGTAGAATGTTTTGTTGATACAACAGGTCTGCATGTTTTAGCCGTTGGCGACAAAGGACAACCTGAAGGACCATGGTTTGAAGAAACAATTTATCGTCAACGCTGTGATATAGATGATCCTTTAATTATTGCTTTATGTGAGGCTGCATGCTCTGGAGTCAAAGCTCTTGGTATAAATATGGGAGCTGCCCATGTAGAGCTACGCCTAGATGCTAATAATTTACCTTATATCATTGAGATCGGCGCTCGTATAGGTGGGTCAGGTGTCTCCCATTTTATTGTAGAACAAGGTACAGGAATTTCATTTGCAAAACTCTGTATGAATGCCGCTTTAGCTGAACAAAATTTAGATCTTCCTGATGTCCTCCCAGCTAAAAAAGTGGCTGCAAATTATATTATTCCTCTTCATGGGTATGGACGCTTCTCTGGATTTTTAGGTCTCGATAAGGTCGTACAACATCCACAAACTAGCAGAACTATCATTTTCTTTGAAATGGATCATATTTCACCACCTCCACCAGCATTTGGTGGATATCCTGGCTTTATTTTCTCTGTTCATGCCTCAAACAAAGAAGCGTGCAATTACCATAAATGGCTTGATGACACTTTAAACATCATATGGCAAAATACTGACTTATAAAAACAATTTATTGTTTTGCATGTTGAATGAGCGTTCCCAATATTGGAGAACTCTCTCATCCCAACCCTGTTTATATTTAATCAGTCAAAACAATTTTCTTACACGTTACAAAAGAAGTAAAAATGCCTCTTATGCATCATCTTACGACAAGAGCTGTAGCAAAAAACATTGGAAGCTGGCAAAGTGTGTGATGGTGCCGGCTTGTTACTTCATAAGCGTAAAGATGGGAGGCTCAATGGATTTACCGTTAGACCATTCAAAAATGCCGTCGCGAAAGGACTTTTGGAACGTTGAGAGAACTTCTTTAAAACAAGCGCGTAAAACTGCACCCACTGGAAATACCATATTTATCAATAAGCCGATAAAGATATTTCTCTTACCCTTTTCAAAACCTAATGATTGAGGAAGCGATGATCTACTTTTACACCCCATTTTAATAGACTCTCTTCAATATCTCCATATTTCAAACCATAAAGAAAACTTGTCATCGACTTTTTCGATATGATCAATCTCTTCTCCCCACGCCTTAAAGAAAGAAGAAAATCTTACCACTTTCACTCCGATTTAAAAGTTATATTTCATCTCTATTTAACAAACAAAACAACGGCCTTGTTCATCTATTCAGCAACAATTCTAACAATTTCTTCAAAGGATTTATCTTGATTTTAAAATTAAAGATAGTGAATCTTATGGTGAAAGGAAGCACACTTTACCACTTTTCTTATTCCCCACTTACAATAATGCACTCGATTCCAAAGCTTCAAAAACGCTTTTTGCAAAATTTAAAAGTAGAAAAATGCCCATTATCCATGAAACTATAGAGTTGTGCATTCTTTCCCTTCACATATCCTTAAAAGCAAAGGCTCTCAATCAGCACAAACAATATTCCCCTGCCTTTTTTCATGCCTGATATCAGCATACCTTACACAACAGTGTTTTATGGCATAATAAGATAACAATGCTGTTCTTTTAAAAAGATGATAACGAAGGTATCCCAAATATTTATAGCCAAAACAAGACAAAAAAATTTAGAATCTAATAGACCAATTTTTTAAAAGCATTTAAGAAATGCTATACTCAATAAAAATAAATCAACGTGATACTTTCATATTTATTAAAGTACATGGGACTCTTGTTAAAAAATTCTGCACAAACAGTGGTTTTAGTTCTCGACAACAGAACAAGATTTTGAAAATCACATTTATTATTTTTAAAATAAGAGTGATTAAAAATGATAGCGCAATCCACCAGAAAAACGAACTCCAGAAAAACCCGCCTTTGTTAACGTATGCTGATAGCCAAGATCACTGTAAAGTGTAACTTTAGAAGAAAACTGTGAATTGACACCCAAGCCAACCTCTAAGGAAGAACCAAAAGAACTCAACTGGAAAACATCTTTAAAATGAACAAATTTTTCTTTATCAAAACAATGAGTAAGATGAATATTGCCATAAAAAGAAGTGATACGATCCTTTTCAGATGCTGAAAATGTTTTATTTAAACGCCCACCGATACGCACCAACCATTGACCTATTTTTTTCATCTCAACATCAAATCCATCAATATCACGAAACTTATTAAATTGAAGATGTTGATAAATAAGCTGAAGTTGCGGATCAAAAATAAGATCTTCATATCCTGTCATAAACACTTTACCAGCAGAAAAGGAAACGTTCAAAGGACTTGCTTTTAATGTCGCCGTCTTACCCCAAGCATGGGTAAGCACATCCCCTTTAAACAAACCATAAGATAAAAGACCATCTACATAAAAACCAGTGTTGTTTTCCACACTAGCGTATGCCGTAAATGACCATTTATTAAACGTACTCTTTTGGCTTCGTTCCACGTTACGAGGTTGTAAGGAAAGCTTTCCATAGGTTCCCATAATCCCAAAAAATGTCGTACTATATGCGCTTTCTATTGTTTTGAGCAAAATATCTGTTTTTATAGCGTTATAATCAACATGACCATCGTACCCATATTTAAGTGTAGAAAGATCTGAGACATAACGATAACGCCCACCATAACTGTGAATAGATAAAGCAAAATTCTCTTCGTTTTTTAACAATTTACGAGAAATAGACCGCGTAGCTTGCAACTGTTTTTGTTGATGACGAATATCCATGAGTCCAACATGAAACAAAGCATTTGGTAACAAAAGATAGGTCGGAACTTGTGGAACAACCTCTCTGACCTTTAACTCAGAAGGGGGAATAGCAGACACCTCTAAAACAGGCTGAATATATTTACTTTCAAGGCGGAAATCCCAAAAGTCTCCATCTCCTTCAACCAATCTTTGAGAAGTTTGTGCATTTCCAAGAGAAGAATTCGGACCATAAGCATGAAGATAATATTGGTAAGGCAAACCCTCTAATGCAATATAAGCACGATCTAACTGAAAAGAATCTTCTGCCGCTTTTCCAGAAACCTGAATAAGTGAAATACTATGAGCCTTTTCACCGGTTGCTATCTCCCCCTGATTTCCTGGAACAAACTGCACATAAACTGTGGTTTTCCCAGAAACATCACCATGTACCAAAAGTCGGTCAGTCTGTTTATTATCAAGCAAACCATCACGACTGAGATGTGTATTGAGATAAATATCTGCACTATCTTGCGCACTATAAACTTCTTTCTCTCCCTTCCCAATATAAAGTGTCTGATACTCCTGAAACATTGGCGTTTCAAAAGCAATCAAACTATCAGAAAGTTTTACAAATGAAATAAATGAACTTGTACGGTTTGCAATATGTGAATCTATCGCCCTTCTTTTTGTTACGAACCATTTTGATCCTCCTGTTAAATAAAGCTCAGCAATAGAATCATCAGCAACACGAGTTCCTCCTATCAATGAAGAAGAATCAGCCAAAATCGCTACAGCCCCCCCCTTTTCAGCTGTTAATAATAAGTCACCAAAAATTTTTGTGCCTTCTGTTACTGCAATATAACTACGACTGTTATGACTATGAATAGCTGTTCCATCTGCAACCTCAAAAACCGTCCTTTTCAAAAAAACTAGTCCTTGTTCGTACGCATTGTTCCCTCCCCCCATCTCAAAATGCATACCATGTTTGTTACCGATTGCCTTAATTGTTGAATCTTCAATATTAACCCGCGAAATTAAAATATTTTCATCCCAGCCAACATTGGATTGTGCCTTAGAATCTTGTCCAACCATTAAAACATGAACATTTGTAGAAACAATATTAGTCTTCTTCAAATAAACAGAACCACGCTGGTCTACATTGAAAACTGTATGCGCAATTTTTTCATTTGTATTTTCTTTATCTTCTGTTTTTTGACGTTTTGAAGTAATGGTAACATCATCTAAAGTTGCATTTCCCCTTATACCCACATAAAGTGCAGCGGCATCATTTACATCAATAAATCCACCCGTCATCTGAATGCCCGCATCAGCACCAACGAAAAGAGCACTCTCTCGACCAATACCCTGACCTTCCACTTTAATTTTTGTATTCGTTAACCTAACAGCTGCTTCTTGCTTCTCTGCATAAGCAGCTATATGAGAAGCTTCAACTGTTCCACGATTGACCTCAATTATTCCACTATCAGCTTTAAGACCTACTGATACATTTTTAAAAGCTGAATCGCTTAAAACAATTCTTCCCCCTCGTGATACAACAGCACCATAAATATCTTCTATACCTGAAATTCCTTCAACCTCTACACGCATTGCCTGAATAACTGTATTAGGCTCCTGTACTACTATAGCAGCAGGCAATATGAGAGAACTACCTTCCCCATTCTTTTCTTTAACAGGTGCAGTGAACTTATATATTTTATCACTAATTGTATGCTTTGCACCATCTCTGCATTCATAAGGTAATTTGTTTTCATCACATGACAGTAATACAAATGAACGAGAATGTGCCTCAATATTTGTGTTTAACAAAAAAGAAAAAATAGCTGCCGTAAAAACACACGAATATAAGCGATTTTTAGATACCTTGCTTATCATTATTTTCAAAACTTTCTTTTTCTCAACAAACACAAAAAATGCCGGTAAAAAATAAACCATACATTAAATACGATAAGAATAAAACAAACAAAGTTATTTTACTATTTTACTGATAAATGACAGCATTTCATAATATGTTTTGTATTTTATGTAAAGAAAGAACAAAAAACTTAATAATACCATTTAGGATTACGCTCTCTTAAAGAACTAATCCCCCAATTGCTGAGAATGGCAACACAAAGTGTCGGAAAAATAATCTCAAAAAAACTTGAAGAAAGGCAAACTTTGGAGAGATATAATCTTAAATTTCTTTCACTACCCAAAAAATAAAAATACAATAAAATGAGAATAATTGTTAAGATTTAAAAACTCAAAATGTCTTAATAAAAACACAACACTATGAAATAAACTATACAAAAGTTATAATTGCACCATTTCTTCTACAACAAAAACCTAAGGAAATGCTCACTAGCGTATAAGTTAATGTAGGTATCTAATTCTATATAAAAGCTGTAAACTACCTAGTGAATAAATTTTCTCGTAAGTTCCTATCATCAATGTTTTCAATTCATCAATAAACCACTCTAAAAGATATCATCTCGAAATAGACCATAAAATGAAAAGATATTTACATCAAAATTACTTGCATAACGCTTTAATATCTTCTGATAAAATTTAAAATACAATAAAACACTCACTTTCCTGAAATTAAAAAACATCAAAATAAAATATTTCATCAAACTCATTTCTATAAAAATAATCTATTTATTATCGTTAAAGAGGATATTTTAGCAAAGCTATTCTTTGCCATTTTTTATATTGAATAACCTTCTCTAAAAATGCTAACCATCCCCCAATATTATTATCATCTGAAAATAATACATTGCTAAGCTAGTTTCTAATGAATATAACTATATCGAGGGTAAAAGAGCAGCACTTTTACTCCCTCACCCCTATTAATATTTTCATTGAACTATTACTTTAAAGATGAATATATTTTACTGTTAGGTCACTTTTTCAAAACTTTTCTATTTTTTATCATTCTGAAGACGTAACATCAAATCTTGTTTTTGTTTCAAAGTATCATTGTCCATAACCTTCTGATACCCTGCTACCATTAAATTGACTAAAAATGAATCACTTCGCGGTGTTGATGAAAAATAGATTCCCTTTGAATCCTGCAATTTGTACCGATAACCTGCTTTAGTCATACACTCATAAATTGCTGCAAATTCACTTGCACGCGAATCCATATTTTCAGAAGAAACGTAGATTGGTTTCCATCCACATTTTAACAGTGCTTGTTGAACCATAGATTTATTGACACCAGGCTTTTCCCCTCATGCCAATATCGATGGGGGAGATTTACTAACACATCCCGCAGAGCTTAAAAAAAATCATAGCACTCAATAATTTCAATATTTTTTTCATTTTCCCCCTCCCTCAATATTTACGAATAAAAAAGCCTATAACTCTGTGCTAATTTTTTCACATGTAAGATTGCTAGTCTATTGAGAAAAACAATCCCGCCCCCCTTGCGAGAACAAAAATATAAGGATTATTGATTACAACAGCATCAATATTTAAGGTTGACATTCGGGCTGCTCTTTGTTCTCTTCACAATGAGGACTATTCAAGCGCCTCTCTACACTTCGCTGAGGAATAACAGCATCAGGCTGACAAATTGGAAGATTTTCATACTTTTCACACCACTTTACCCTTCCCAATTTATCTTGGAAACCTGCTTGTATCATGCATGCATTCACAGACTCCTCTGCATTGAATCTCTCATCAGTACTTGTTTCTGTATCAAAACGACCATCAAGATACTGTATTCCACACTCTAACAGAGCTTTTTTTATCTCAAGTTGATCAGCACCAGACTTTTCCCATGCATCTACAGCTGTTTGAGAAGGCTTTTCTGGATAACATCCAGCCATAACAAATAGGGTCATCCCACTTAATAATTTTAAAATCTGCTTCATTTTCCTATCCTTGAATAATTTGATATTATGAAACAATCCATAAATTACTTTACATGCTGTTTTTTCACTTCCAAAATAACGATGAACATTATCAACCTTCATGGTTATTTATCTCTTTCCGATAATTATGCCACCGATATTATATCAAAAATACAGCAAAATTACTACTTAAATCGTATTCTATCAACGTTATGCATATAATTATTCTCAATATTTTGATTACAACCAAGATAGATATTTTATATTATTGCGCCAACAGTTGTAGTCCCCATAAATAAATAGCATTGACATGCTGAATTAAGCCATCCCCACACGGGCATGAGAAACATGAAGGTAGGGATTGTTGATCGTCACAAACAGCAAGACTTAAGGTTTGCATTCAGGTGCATTTTTATATTTTTTACAAAAAGGGCTGTTTAAGCGCTTCTTGACACTGCGCTGTGGAATAACAGCGCCTGGACGACAAATCGGGAGATCTTCGGCTTTATGATTCTCGCACCAAGTCCCTCCCCCCACTTTATCACGAAATCCCGATTGAACCATACAGGCATCAATAGTTGCCCATGCATTGTAGCTGAGTTTTCTGTTTTCTGGATCGGAATCAATAAGGCTTGGCATACCACATTCTAACAAAGCTTTTCCTACCTCAGTAAAATCAGTAACACCATTTTTCTCCCACGTAGCCACCTCTCCTGGAGGAGGTTTATTAAACTGGCACCCAGCTATACCCAATAGAATTATCGCACTTAATAATTTTAAGGTTTGTTTCATTTTTTCCTCCATGATTTAATTCAAGGCTTTTGTTCTAAATGAGATGTGCCATAAAACTTTTGGCATTTCGGACCCGCATCTCCAAGACAGGTATGGGAGCTTATGGGATTCATGATCACTCTCCACCATTCTGTCCACCAGTTACTACCAGCAGGTGCTGTCTCGTAAGTATAGTCATTGCCGCCAATAATTCTGCTTACAAAGTCAAATCTATGCCCATCAAAACCTGTTTCATGCCTCTGTGAATGACCGCTATGATGGTCTGTCATGCTAACAACCGTCATACTTTCTTCCATTACATTGATATCTTGACCAAAAATCAGATGAGAAGCAATAATCGTAGCATCTCATTGTACATCCATATCAACTTTGCCTGTTACCTCAAGGATAAACGGAATCGTTGTTGTGTGTGTTTCAGAGCTATTGGAAGACTTCTCGTGTAAAAAGCCACTTTCCGATGATTGTTTTTTCTGGTCGTAGTGTTCTTGAGCGCCTTTTATGGTAATATTGAATAATTTTGCACCGAAATACAATTGCGGAGTACATTTTGTCCGCCTCCACTTGTAATAAAAACTACTCTCGTATCAATATTATAAAAAATAAGTTTGATCCTTCCTCTTGTGAGAGCAATAATAATAAGAATCGTAAAACTGTCACACGTTCATTGTTCTTTTTAATTTACTCTTCTATGAGATTTTATTGTAATATCTTGCTGCTGTTTATTAAAGTTTTTATAAAAACAATGATACAATGCCTCATGTAACTTTGTTATCCACTATTTTCTACCAACGCCAATTCTCTTTAAGAAAAAAGAATAGAAAAAAAACTTCACCCCTTCTTTTCAAGAAAAGACATAAAGAACTTTATCTTCGTTTCTAAAAGCAATAGTAATTTTCTAAACAACAAAATTTAAGCAACCAATTTTTTAAAGAGCTTAAAAAAACAATTCTTACAATAACTTCTCTTGTAAAACAGAACTTCATTAATACGTTTAGAAAAAGATATCTGCCTATAATCTTGTATCTGGTAAAATCTATTTGCGCTGTTAGGCATTTTAACCTGAAAGACTTATATTGATAGCACAGCTCACCATCAAAAAACGCCTAATATTTATATGATTTGGTCGTTACCGTAAGCAATGGCTCACAAAAACTTCCAAAGCAAAATAATAACGAGCAGATTTTTTCAATCTAGATTGTTCTAACCTTTAGAGAATAACAATCAAACACCTGTTTTCCTGATGACATCAGCTATTTGTTTTGAGTTTTATCTCTATTCACATTTTATTGCTGTTTCTTTTGCTTAAAATTATAAAGTTTAAGTACATAGAAACAAACAACAAGCCAAGCAATCCAACTAACACCTATAATTAAAACCGGTCGTGTCTCATCAAAATACCATAAGAGAATAAAAATAAAAACCATAAATAAAATAGAAAAAATCGACCCTATTGGCCAAAATGGAATGGGAAATTTTAAACCATTCTGTGCTTCTTTAGGCATCTTAATTCGCATAGAAAATTGTGAAAGTAGAATCATCATCCAAACAAAAACTGTCGCAAATGTTGCCATTGCGGCAATAAGAAAAAAAAGCTTTTCATGATAAAAATAATTAAGGAGAGCACCAAGAAGAAAGATACCGAAGATCATCAAAATAACAAAAACTGGTATACCATTTTTTGATAAATATTGAAACTTTTTTAAAGCATAACCTTCCTGCGATAAACCATGGATCATACGACAAGCACCATACATTCCACTATTCATTGCTGAAATAGCCGCTGTAACAACAACAATATTTAAAATATTTGCTGCATACGAAATCCCAAGATTTTCAAAAATAGATACAAAAGGGCTATCCATAAGACCAATCTCATTCCAAGGATAAAGAGACATTAAAATAGCTAACGTCATGACGTAAAAAAGCAAAATACGAACTGGAGTAGAATTAATTGCCTTTGAAATCGTTTGATGAGGGTTTTGAACTTCCATAACTGCCATGCCAATAATTTCTATGCCACCAAAAGCAAAAACAACAACACTAAAGCAAGCTAAAAAACCAAACCAACCATTGGGAAAAATACCACCATTTTTCCATAAATTATGAACAGTAACGGTAGAAAAATCTGCACCTTCACCCCACCCCCAAAAAATAATTGCTATTCCTAAAATAATCATCGCAATGATAGCTATAACTTTAATAGAAGAGAGCCAAAACTCTAGTTCACCATAGACTTCTACAGCAGCTAAATTAATGCCTGTGATGATTAATGTAATACTCAGTGCCCATACCCAAGGAGCAACATCAGGATACCAAAAACCCATATAAGTCGCAAAAGCTGTAATATCAGCCAAACCAACAAGAATCATCTCAAATACATATGTCCATCCCGTTAAAAAACCTGCTAATGGTGATATGTAATTTGCCGCATAACGAGCAAAAGAACCAGGCAATGGATTATGAAGTATCATCTCTCCTAGAGCCCGCATAACCATAAAAATAGCTAAACCAGCAATACAATAGGCAATCAAAACACTGGGACCCGCAAGCTTAATTGCCTGTGCAGACCCATAAAAAAGACCTGTTCCAATAGCAGAACCAAGAGCTAAAAAAATAACTTGGCGCTTACTCATACCCCGTTTCAGTTCATTTATTGCCATTTCTTTCCTTACTTTTTGAAATGCTGACAATCCACACCACGATAACAGCCCTATGATAAATAAAGCCTCATGTTTCTTTCACAAATATATTTCAAAAAACATCGAAGACCAGCCAGTCCAACACTTTGCTCTAAACAATGAAAAAATACTTTTATTGCGAATTATTCAGCTTTTATAGCCTACAATTTCGTATTATTTTATTCAAATAAAGTGATAATGAATTTTTTCACAATTGTCATTTAATTCATTTCGTATTCTCTAGTTTTTTACAGAGAAAATTAACCTTAATGTAATCTAAACTTTTAGGCTTCTCTTTCGGTGCACTGAAATAGAAGCCTAAAAATTCATAACAAACACATTAACTATGCATAAAATTAATTTTTTGTTACTTTAAGCAAACTTTCTTTGAGCCCATAAAACAAACTTTTTATGCCAATTGAATAGCTCAATCAATGATAATACGAATCTCGCAAGTCTTCAAAAGCATGAGAAAATTTATCTAGAACCCATCTTTTAAGGACTCCAGCTGTCTTAACGACAAGCTTTCCAATGAAAAAAAAATATACGATAAAAAAAGCATCTTTGATTATTGGTCCGATGATAGCGTTCTCATTACCTCTGGGAATTTGCCCTGAGATAGCAATAAAATCTTTGTTTTTCGCTGAAATAAGAGGCTCTTTCTCTTGAGCCACTATCATAATGAAAACTTCCTCTGGAAAGCTAGCTCTCCTAAAATTTGCATGAATCTCAAGAATTTGAGAGAAAAAAAGAACTGTTATTGAAACACATAATTTAGCACTTTTAAACATTCTTTTCTCCTTTTTTATTTTAAATATCAAAAATGAACTATAAAATTCATAAAGTATTAAAAATAAGAAGAATATAAAATAAAAATTTTATTTTTACTTGATACAATACATATATCATAATTTATATTTATAAAAATACAATATCACGAATATATAATTCGCATATATTATTTAACTTATATTAAAATTTCTGATATAAATCAGAAAATATAGGTGCTTTAATTTTATAGTTTCTATAAAATAACAAAATATCTAGTTAACTACAAAAATCAGATATATACAGTAATAAATATATAATTTATTAAATAATTCAAATATAGTATTGCTCTTCTATATTTTCATATGAGGAAGTTTCAAAATTCAATATCCCCCCTTCAGCATTGACCTTAAAACAAATACTATTGAAAACTTAATGGAGGAAAAATTGTTTCTGGTAAAACAGATAATAAGTGCCCTTCACGCACAAGTATATGTGCTTGATGAAGATCTGGAGCCAGATAGCGATCTTCCTTAAGAGAAGCAACATTTTTTCGTAAACATTCCATAACAGATTGCAAAAAAGTACTTGTTTTTAAAGGTGCACGATATTCAATTCCTTGTGCCGCAACAAGCGTTTCAATGCCAATAAGTGTAAAAAGGTTTTCACTCATGACCAATAACCGACGAGCGCCATGGCAAGCCATTGAAACATGATCTTCTTGATTAGCTGAAGTAGGTGTTGAATCAACGGAAGCAGGATAGGCCATTTGCTTATTTTCAGACATTAAAGCTGCTGCTGTTACTTCAGCGATCATAAAACCTGAATGAAGACCTGGATTATGCGCTAAAAAAGCTGGAAGTCCATAAGAAACTGCTGGATCAACCATAAGAGCAATACGCCGCTGAGAAATAGATCCTATTTCACACAAAGCAAGAGCGATCTGATCAGCAGCAAATGCTACAGGTTCTGCATGGAAATTCCCACCTGATACGACCTCACCATTCCTTAAAATCAAAGGATTATCTGTAACAGCATTTGCTTCAATAATAAGTGTTTTTGCTGCGGCTAACAAAATATCAAAACATGCCCCCATCACCTGTGGCTGGCAACGTATACAGTAAGGATCTTGTACACGCTCATCACCCCGTAGATGTGCTGCACGAATTTCTGAATTCTCTACAAGTTTTTCTAATGTTTTCGATACGGCAATCTGCCCATAATGTCCTCGTAAAATATGGATATCAGGATGAAATGGCGCCGTTGACCCCATGAGGGCATCTGTTGTCAAAGCTCCTGCCAGCAATCCACCACACAATGCCCGATAACCTCGAAAAAGACCGGCAAGTGCAAGGGCTGTTGAGGTTTGAGTCCCATTAATAAGAGCGAGACCTTCCTTTGCCTTTAAAATAATAGGGGACAATCCCGCTTTTTCTAACGCAGCAGCTCCACTCATACGAATATTTTTAAAAAATGCTTCTCCCTCTCCCATCATAACAGCCGCCATGTGAGCAAGTGGGGCGAGATCACCGGAAGCGCCAACAGACCCTTTTTCAGGGATGACAGGAATGACGCCCTTTGCAAGCATATTTTCCAGCAAATTTATCAATTCTAGACGAACCCCTGAAGCCCCTCTTCCTAAAGAGATAAGCTTTAAGCTCATTATCAAACGCACAATATTTTCTGCTAAAGGTTCTCCCACCCCACAACAATGGGACAAAATAAGATTTCTCTGTAAAACAGCAACATTGTCCGTATCAATTTTAATGGAAGCCAATTTCCCAAAACCAGTATTAACACCATACACTGGCTTACTTCCAGCAGCAATTTCAGAAATGCGCTGCGCTCCTTTCTCGATAGCTAAATGCGTATTATTATGAAGTTTACCCACTTCTCCATTAAAATAAATATCTTTAAGTTCACTAAGCGTTACCTCGCCCGGTTTTAGTGTAATCATCATGATTTTCTTTCTTCGTTCATTAAAGTACAATGCTTAACATTATTGATCTTTCTATAAAACAAAAAAACTATAACGACTCTTTAAAGCGATAATGCTTTCTTAAAGGTATTCCTTACAATGGAGTCATTATCCAAAAGTAGAATAGTTGACGATAAATGAAAATGAAATATTGACAAGCACAACCAAAGTAATGGATTTCAAAAATAGATAACACTTTAATTTATAATCATAATCTAGCATGCTGCATATTAAATGAGAGAGCTGAATATCTTAAAACTCTCTCATTCCAAATCTGTGTATGTTGAATAAATCAAAACCATTCGCTTGCACGTAATAAGCGAGATTGGCGTATGGATAAAACTGTAAAAAAGGACTAAAAACTCCTCTTATGAACCGTGTCAAGGGCTGTCGCAACATTGGGAGATGAAAGTGTGGATGGTGCAGGCTTATTCTTTTATGAAGCGTAAAGATGGAAAACTCAATGGATTTATTATCAAGCTATTCTTACTAAACTTATAAAAACCTTAAATAGATAGCTGTCACAATCTATCATGATTGCAAAAATCAAACTCTATAGAAAATTAAAAACTTATTCAACACATCACAACAGAGAAGAAATTGAGCTTATTTGCCACTTCTAAAATTGTATTTAAAGCGCCAGATTAAACCTTGAAAAACACATCTTCAATAAAACCACATAAGACTCGGCCTAACCCGTTATTTAAAATAGAAAATAAAAGAAGTTTTCTTATATCAAAAAAAATAATTAATATATTGTTTTATATTATATCTTTTAAAAAGAGAAATGCTTCATATAGCATATTTATATTTTACTTTTTTGTTATACTGAATCTAAATTTAGAGATAATTTCAAAATGAGTTGTTTTTTTAAGGTTCTTCCAAGCCATTACTTTTTTACTACAAATTTCTGATTATGATAATTTTTTGTACTTTTTCAGTTATTTTTGTCAAAATTTATTAAAAACACTCTCATTTAATAATAAAAAGCAATCATAAAAACAAAGAATTATCAAACATTTCTATTCAATCTACCTCTTTCCATTTTATAAAATAATCTGTTGTTAAACTGTAGTAAAGAAAGCGCTTCGATGCTATAATGCAGAGCATAAGTTTTCTATTTAAACTCTCTCATATTAAATGAACAATGAAAATCAGCGGTAATAAGATGTCAATGTGAATGCTGAAGAAGAAAAAACCTTTCTCCCTCAAAGTCTGCCTTAATAATACGTTAATTTTCTGAATACCGCCCACTCTGATGTGCTAAAAGAGCAAAAGCAATCATCGATATCGGATTATCCTGCATACATATAGAGCTCACTTCGATACAAAATCTCCAAATTGCCTTGCACTTCATATTTCTTTATCAATGCGACCAATTGCCGCAAATATTCTTTTCCATGGCTCGCAATAGCGCGTTGCGCTTGCGTTGAAGAGCGGCTCATTCCAATAAAAGATTCAGACGAGATCATCATCGTCCAATTATGCGTATGGAAAGAAATTTTTTCTGCTTTTACCCCAAAGCCATCACTCATTTCCTGTAAAAAATCAAAATTACGATAATAACGGGAATAATTTGGACTCATCTTCTCTAACAATCTCTCATAAGCCTCTAGAAATTCGCTATGCTTGAAATCACGATTATTTTGAATAACCGCCATGACACCATTGACCCGAAGTTGATCTGAAATAACGCAAAGCAATTTAGGGCGATCCATCCATTGAAATGCCTGCGCTGCAACGATAAGATCTACCTTGCCTATTTGAGGCAATAGATCTTCGGCTCGGCCCTGATACCAACGCACGTTCGGAAATTTTCTTCGTCCCTGCTTAATCATATCTTCCGATACATCAATAGCATGATATTGGTGCTCGTTGCCTAAAAATTTAACAATCCCCTCTAATGCGATGCCTGTCCCAGCGCCTACATCCACGATGGACAAATTCTTTTTGTTCTTAAAAGGAAAGAGTATGGTCTTAAATAAAGTAAGGGGATAGCGAGGACGATAGCGATTATAATCATCAGCCAATCCGTCAAATTTTTCACTTTGCTGTTGGACACTTTCTATCATAGAACTTTGTCTCTCCTTACAGTTGCTGATATACATAATTAAAAAGTCTTTTTATCCAATACGTTAAGCATAACTTCTAAAGGAAGAAAATAAGAACTGCCCTTACCTTCTATTTTTCTATAAAATTGATCCTTACATTTTTCTCTTTTCCAATTATTATCTGCACATTGCGAAATCCAAAACTCCTACGAAAATAATATAATTTTCTGTAATAATAATTGATATAAATATTATTGATCTTTTATAAGATGACATCTATATTACTATTATTATTTTAATATCAACAAGTCACTTAAGCGTACCTAAAACGCATAGAGATATCAATTTATTGATAAATATGCCTGTTTATAAATTTCAAAATACTTTCCACCAAGAAAAAAGACTCTATATAATACATAAAATATCTGTGGAGACATCTTTATGTTAAATGTACAAACTTCTTCAATGTTTAGAATATTAAAACGATTTTCAATTATTATTTTTTTGGTATGGTTAGTGCCATTTTTAAGTGGTTGCGGATTCAATGCGATACCAACAAATGAAGAAAAAGCACACGCCGCATGGAGTGAAGTGCTCAATCAATATCAACGTCGTACAGACCTCATCCCTAATCTTGTAGAAACAGTTAAAGCTTACGCAGCTCATGAACAAAGCGTTTTCACAAATGTAATTGAAGCACGTGCTAAAGCAACGCAAGTCAATATTAATGCAGATATGTTGAATAATCCAGAAATTATGCAGCAATATCTCAAAAATCAAGCAAATTTATCAAGTGCACTTTCGCGGCTTATGGCTGTTGTTGAAAACTATCCGGATCTTAAAGCAAACCAAAACTTTCTTGCTCTTCAGTCACAATTAGAAGGAACAGAAAACCGTATTTCCGTTGCGCGCCGCGATTATATTGAAACAGTACGTGCCTACAATACTGCACTCAAAACAATGCCGACGATGATTTGGGCAAAGTTATGGTTTCGCGATGCTAAACCCATGCCAACTTTTACCATCGATACAGATAGCCAACAAACACCAAAGGTTAATTTTAATTAATGAAACTATTTCGATACTCTTTGCAACGTATTGTATTTCCAAAATTATGGGCTTTTATCTGCTCTCTGTATTTAGTTGCTGCATTGGGAAGTATCGCTTGTTCGCAAATAAAATTTCCTCATTTAACAGGGTATGTTAATGATGTAGCTCATTTGCTCGATAATGCAACCAAGGAAGACTTGATAAAAAAACTGGCAGCACTCGAAGAGAAAACGGGAGATCAAATTGTTCTTGTCACACTCCCTACTCTTTCGGGCAATGATATAGAAACATACAGCAATTCTCTTTTTCGTACATGGGGATTAGGCCAAAAGAAGATCAATAATGGTGTATTACTGGTCATTGCACCAAATGAACGCACAGCACGTATCGAAGTAGGCTACGGTCTGGAAGGAGAACTAACAGATGCCATTTCTTCTGTCATCATTAATAGCTTCATGATTCCTAATTTTCGTGAAGGAAATTATCAAAAAGGGATTGTCGAATCGGTTCATGCAATTATCAAAGTAATCACACAAAGTGATGCTGATTTTTCTTTTCGAATCAATCAAAAAGCTAAAGCTGTTGAAGAACAACGTAAACAAGCTGAAAAAGAAGAAATGATTATCAATACAATCATGTTTTTCATTCTCTTTATAGTCGTTGGTTTGCCCATTCTTGCAATGATTTTTGGTAAAAAAGTAGGCCCACAAAAGTATCTTTGGATGGGGATTATCTTCACACCTTGGTTTCTTAACTTAAGTGCCGGTGGCAGATATCCTGGTGGAAAGTTCGGAGGTCCTCGAGGTGGAGGGGGATTTAGGGGTGGTGGTGGATCATCAGGTGGTGGCGGTGCAACAGGAAGATGGTAAAACGAGCATATAACAATTTTTTTATAAAATTCATTGCACTTCTTATAAACTATCTCTTAATTTTATTCTTTTTTTATTTTTCTGATTACAATATAAACTCAAACATCAAGATAAATATTACTAATGACATTTGAATTGAAACATACGGATCGTAATCACTTATCACATCATTTTAATGCAATTCTAGACAATCCACCAGTTGAATGGAAGATAAGTGATCATCTAGTTGAGTATCCTGAAGCTCTGCGTTATATGCAAGAACGTGTAGAAAAAATTCTTGCAAAAACCGCACATGAACAAGTTTGGCTTCTTGAACACCCTTCCCTTTATACAGCGGGGACGAGTGCCAACAAAAAAGATCTTTTAGCACCCCATTTATTCCCTGTTTATGAAGCAGGACGTGGAGGTGAATTTACATATCACGGTCCAGGACAACGTATTGCTTATATCATGCTTGATCTTAAACGCCGAAAACAAGACATTCGTGCTTTCATTAGTGCATTAGAAGAATGGATTATACAGATGCTTGCAAATTTTAATATTAAAGGCGAACGACGAGAAGATCGCGTTGGTGTCTGGATTAAACAGCCTCATTGCCCATCAAAACAAAATGATCTTTCTTCTGAAAATAAAATTGCAGCTATTGGCATTCGAGTGCGCAAATGGATAAGCTTTCATGGAGTTTCTATCAATGTTAATCCTAATTTAGCCCATTATTCAGGAATTGTTCCTTGTGGAATTACAAACCATGGTGTAACAAGCTTTCTTGATCTAGGGTACTCTGTAACAATGTATGATATTGATATCGCTCTCAAACACGCTTTTGAAGAAATTTTTGGTCCAACAATTGATGTTTCCTAAGTGCATTGATTTTTAAATAAAAAACAGGCATAAAATTTATTTTAATAAATATTTTATGAGGTGGATAGTTAAACGCTATGAGCGATAACAACAAGGATCTTTTTAGTGTTTTAAATAAAGCCCAATCTCGGGTAAATACAAAAGAAAGCACTCTGCAGTCTCCAATGAAATCAAAAGCGATGATTTCAAAAAAAAGTGCGAAAGATATGCAAGAAGATGACTATAATGCTCTCTCTATTCGAGTACTTGAGGGGTTAGAGCCCGTACGTTTACGCCCTGGAATGTATATTGGTGGAACAGACAGTAAAGCACTTCATCATTTATTTGCCGAAATTATTGATAACGCGATGGATGAAGCTGTTGCGGGTTATGCAGATTCTATTGAAGTCTCATTAGATAGGAACGGTTATATAACCGTTACAGATAATGGACGCGGTATTCCTGTCGAAAATCATCCTCAAATGCCCGAGAAATCTACTCTTGAAGTTATTATGACACAACTCCACTCAGGCGGAAAATTTGATGGAAAAGCTTATCAAACTGCTGGTGGACTTCATGGAGTAGGAATTTCTGTCGTCAATGCTCTTTCTGATGATATGGAAGTTGAAGTTGCACGAGAACGAAAACTGTACCGCCAACGTTTCTCACGCGGTATTCCTCAATCTGGATTGGAAGATCTGGGAGATGTTTATAATCGTCGTGGTACGCGCGTTCGTTTTCATCCTGATCATGAAATTTTTGGTGAAAAAGCAGCTTTTGATCCAGAAAAAATCTATAAGATGACATGCTCCAAAGCCTATCTTTTTGGTGGCGTAAAAATTCGCTGGTGTTGTGATCCCGTCATACTTGAAGGCGCAAAAAATATTCCTGAAAAAGCTGTTTTTCATTTTCCCGATGGGCTTAAAGACTATTTACTTGCGTCACTAAAAGATGAATATCGAGTAACGTCAGAAATTTTTTCTGGCAAAACACAACAAAATAACGGCCATGGCTGCGTTGAATGGGCGATCGCTTGGCATGGTGGTGATTCTTGTGTGCAATCTTACTGCAATACGATTCCTACAGGAGAAGGCGGAACACACGAAATAGGATTACGCCAAGCTCTTTTGCGTGGATTGAAATCCTACGCTGAGTTAATAGGAAACAAGCGCGCAGCAATTATTACGTCTGACGATATTATGATTTCAACAGCCGCAATACTTTCAGTCTTTATCAGTAACCCTGAATTTGTTGGACAAACAAAAGATCGATTAGCAACCATTGAAGCACAGCGTATCGTTGAGAATGCAATCCGCGATCCTTTTGATCATTGGTTAGCAAATTCCCCACAAGAAGCAACAAAACTTCTCGATTGGGTTATCGAACGTGCTGAAGAACGTGTTAGACGACGCCAAGATAGAGAAATAAGTCGAAAAACTGCTGTCCGTAAATTACGTCTGCCCGGTAAACTTGCAGATTGTAGCCAGAACCATGCTTTGGGTGCTGAACTATTCATTGTTGAAGGGGATTCTGCAGGAGGATCTGCTAAACAAGCAAGAAATAGAGCAAACCAAGCAATTTTACCTCTTCGTGGTAAAATCTTAAATGTCGCTAGTGCTGCACATGAAAAAATGAACTCAAGCCAAACAATTAGCGATCTTATCCTTGCTCTTGGATGTGGAACACGCTCCAAGTATCGTGAAAAAGATCTCAGATATGAACGTATTATCATCATGACAGATGCTGATGTTGATGGTGCTCATATTGCGTCACTGCTCATTACCTTCTTCTTTCAAGAAATGCCTGACCTTATTCATCAGGGACATTTATATCTTGCCGTCCCTCCCCTTTATAGAATATCGCAAGGAGGAAAAGTTGCTTATGCTCGTGACGACATTCATAAGGATGAATTGCTCAAAACTGAATTTACTGGAAAAGCTAAAATCGAAATCGGGCGTTTTAAAGGGCTGGGTGAAATGCGCGCAGAACAACTTAAAGAAACGACTATGCATCCTCAAAAACGTACATTGCTTCGTGTTTCTATTGATGCCGTGGAAATACAAGAAACGAAAAAGACTGTAGAAAGTCTCATGGGAACAAAACCAGAAGCACGATTTCGTTTCATACAAGAAAACTCTACTTTTGCTTCTAATCTAGACATCTAATATAAAAAATATCCCTTTCAAACCACTGCGGCTGCGTCAATCACGCGCAGTTGCGGATTGATCGTTCCATTCCAATAATTCAAACTAAGATGACCAGCTAAATGAATCATTTCACCAATATTTTCAAAAAGAAAATCACCAAGTGATGTCCCTACAGCACGAAAAGCTATTCCTTGTAGTTTTTTTCCTTCAACATTAGATACAATGAGGCGAAGATGTCCTTTACCAACTTCAGATAGATTCACCAGTCGATGAGAGGGAAGAACAAAAACAGGTGTTGCATTCCCTGCCCCAAATGGCCCTGCTTTTTCAAGCAATTCAAACAGCGCTTCATTAACACCGGAAGCAGAAAGAGAACCATCTATACTAAGAGATTTTTTTGCACGCAACTGTGAAACCATTAAAGAAACTTTTTCTTCTAGCCATTTTCGAAAAATTTCAATTTTTGTTGATTGAATTGTAATTCCTGCTGCCATACTGTGTCCCCCTCCTTTTTCTAATAAATTTAATGTAACAGCTTCACGAACGAGTGCTCCTAAATCTATACCATTAATTGAGCGTCCCGACCCTACGCCATTTCCATCTTCTTTCAAAGCAATAGCAAAAACAGGACAAAAAAAACGCTCTTTGAGACGGGAAGCAAGAATACCAATAATTCCCGGATGCCATTCTTTATGAGAAATTACAAGCGACAATGGTATTTCTTGATCTTGATAAAGAGAAGTAATATAAGATTCCGCTTGTGCTAATTGAATGTTCTCCATTTCTTGGCGTTCTTGATTAAGCCGATCTAATTGTTCTGCTATTCTGTCCGCTTCATCTTTATTCTCACAACTAAGCAAACGTGCTCCCAAAGCTTGATCACCAATGCGCCCTCCTGCATTAATTCTAGGACCTAATAAAAAACCTAAATGAAAACTATTAAGCGGCTCCCCTATTCGTGCAACCTTTGTTAAAGCTGTTATTCCTAGATTATGCATAGAACGAGCAACTTGCAGCCCTTTTATCACAAAAGCACGGTTAACCCCCTGTAATGGAACAACATCACATATGGTTGCCAATGCAACAAGATCAAGCATACTGAGAAGATCAGGCAGTTTCCCTTTGAATTGTTTTTTCCGCAGTAAATGATGAACCCAAGCTAATGTAACAAAGACAACACCCGCTGCACATAAATGACCCTGTTCAGAAAAATCATCAGGACGATTAGGATTAACAAGAGCAATAGCTTCTTGATGAATCTCTGACATTTGATGATGATCTAAAATCACAACATCAGCCCCAGCAAGCCTAGCTGCTTTTACGGCATCTGGACTGTTTGCGCCACAATCAACAGTGATAATTAACCGAGCGCCTTCTTGCACAAGCATCCTCATTGCTTGTTCATTCGGACCATAGCCTTCAACAATACGATCAGGAATATAAATTTTGACTTCAATACCAAAATAACGAAAAAAACGCGCTATGAGTGCCGATGAACAAGCACCATCAACATCATAATCACCAAACACAGCAACCTGTTCTTGATTGAGAAGAGCCTTAACAATACGCTCTGCAGCGCATTGCATATCCCTAAAACTTTCTGGATCAGGCATAAGCGTACGTAATGTTGGATTAATAAAAGCAACAGCCTCAGCTTCATCCACATCTCTTGCTGAAAGTACTCGAGCTAGCTGATCTGGAAAACCAAATTTTTGAGAAATAGCGCGCGCATTATTTATCCCTTGAACATCAAGGGCATCTAACCAAGCTTGACCACAAGCAGAAGATTCAACATTGAGAAAATAACGAGACCACTGCATTATTACTTATTTTATAATGAAGAACGATAAAATACAATCATGCGTTAAAGATAAAATAGTCTTTTGCAACATTCATTTTAAATTTAAATGATCCACAAACTTCTTTAATGCGGTATTACAATACCTCTCTCATAACATGCTGTTTTATAAAGTTTTTATTTTCTCTTGACGTCAATCAAAAGACATTATATCAGAGCAAGTAGTATGCGTTAAATATTTCGCTATGGTAACAATTTTCAACGCAAAACAGTAAAAATTCCCTTATATTAAAAGGGTTCTAATAAAGGATACTTCTATGGCAACTTTTTCACAAAAGCCAACTGAAGTGGTGAAAAAATGGGTTATTATTGACGCAGAAAACCTTGTTTTAGGTCGTCTTGCCACATTTGTTGCGAACCGCTTACGTGGCAAACATAAAGCTACATTTACTCCACATGTTGATGATGGTGACAACGTTATTGTCATTAATGCAGATAAAATAGCTCTCACTGGCAAAAAATATACGGATAAAAAATATTATTGGCATACCGGCTATATTGGTGGAATAAAACAACGTACAGCACGTCAACTTCTTGAGGGGCGTTTTCCCGAACGCGTTATTGAAAAAGCGGTAGAACGTATGATTCCTCGTGGGCCTCTTGGTCGCCGTCAATTGAAGAATCTGCGTGTTTATGCTGGAAACCAACATCCACATGAAGCACAACAGCCTGAATCTCTTGACGTTGGTGCTTTAAACCGCAAAAACAAAAGGATTGCTTGATTATGGCTGAAATTAATTCTCTTTCTGAGCTTAGCATAGTAACAAGTATTACAGAAACACATGAAAATGTTGTTCCTGTTCACGTGCAAAAGCTTGATTCACAAGGACGTGCTTACGCAACAGGAAAGCGTAAAGACGCTGTTGCACGTGTATGGATTAAACCAGGTTCTGGAAAAATCACGATCAACAATAAGGAATTTGACAAATATTTTGCTCGTCCTGTTCTTAGAATGATTCTTCGTCAACCAATTGTTGCAACAAATAGGGATACCCAATTTGATATTATTGCAACCGTTGCAGGCGGTGGTCTTTCCGGACAAGCCGGTGCAGTGCGCCATGGCATTTCCAAAGCTTTAACCTATTACGAACCAGAACTTCGCTCAATCTTGAAAAAAGGTGGGTTTCTTACCCGTGATAGCCGTGTTGTTGAACGTAAAAAGTACGGTAAAGCAAAAGCACGTCGTTCTTTCCAATTCTCAAAGCGTTAATTTCAATTTTTGCAATGCATAAAGCCTCGGACAAAAACGGGGCTTTTTCCCCTACTAAAACAAACTTTTAGATGAATGTAGGAACAAATCTATACCGATTAGAAAAAACAAGAATGCAAAACAATCCCTTCTCTTAAGATAAAAGGCAAGAAAAATAGACCGAAAAAATTCAAAACTTCAGTTTCAATTTTTAAAATCTGTTTTACTAACTTGTAATATATCCACGTGCTGAAGCACAAAAATATTTACGCGACAACTTTAGCAATCTTATAAGCTTTTCAATGCTTTTTCTATCACCACTTAACAAGCTTTAGTCCAAGAAATGCTTTACCATTGTGATAAAATGAGGGACAGAAATAGGCTTTGACATATATTCTTCACATCCACTGGCACGAATTCGCTCCTCATCGCCTTTCATAGCAAAAGCTGTTACAGCAACAACGGGGATTGATCGAAGTTCTTCATCTTCTTTTAATTGTTTAATAACATCTATTCCAGAGACCTCTGGCAACTGGATATCCACAAGGATAAGAGATGGCATTGATGAACGCGCCAAATCTAATGCCATAAGACCATTACGCGTTTCAACGGTTTCATAACCACTCGCTTCTACAAGATCGCGAAATAACTTCATATTAAGCTCATTATCTTCCACGATCATGACTTTTTTTGACATTCGTATAACTCCACCCTTCTCAGATAAAATAGAGAAATAGAAATGAATTCACATTCTCTTTGCTTAAGATAAAATGATAAAATGAATTGTAAACCACAAAGAGATTAAAAGATTCCAATAAAAGCATTTTTGCAAATATTTGTAAGACGCATCGCTATACTTATTCAGTTCATCAACATAAAACCCACAAATAGTCGTAAGATTGTGTGACCTTGTATTTTTTGAGTTGATATACAAAGTTTATGGATATCTCAATTAATGCATTCGCGTTTTCATCATAAAAAAATATCAACCACAAACTTAGCTAAAATGCGCATTTTGAAGAGGAAAAAATTTAAGTAAATTTAAAAAGCAACTGATTAGCTGAATTTAATGCACCATATACTGGCATCCACAAAACAATATCTTAATGATATAAAAGGATAAACTTATCAATGTCATTAAGATTAAAAAAATAAATAAACCGTGATTAATTATCACGATTTATTTAATATAAAACATTCAATAACAGAATAATTCAAAGTTTATCAAGGATAATATCTTTTAATTCAAAGCCCATGAACTATGAGCAAAAGCATCGAATGTTCTTCCACCTGTCTCTCTGTTAGGACTCGGCGGCTTTCTAGTAAAGAAATATACAAAATATGCGATTAAAGCAAAAATCGCTGTCTCCATCCCCATTAAACCCGCAACTTTTTGGACATTTTTCTCAGCCCCTTGTCCTCCAAACTGGCTAATAATCATACCAACAGCTTTAATAACTCTATTTTCTTGTGTCATTACAGAAATAAAACCAGCATTTTGAAATCTATCATTTAAAGAATCAGCATTGGCTCTTAAAATCTGTGAAAAGAAAATCGCTACTGCAACAAAACATACTATACAATGCTTGAATATTTTCATCATAACCACCTAATTACAATATTTAATAAAATAAATTTTCTTTAATGCCCCCTCTAAATAGAAAACATTCCGTTATATATCAATAAAGTATATTTATCTTATTACAATAAAAATATAATACAAAATTTAATTAATAATTTTATTTAAATTGTTATTTTTATATTATATTACACTTGTAATATATCCATTACATGTTTATTTAAGAGTTGTCAATTATTTTATTTGTAATTTATACTATGTAATTTAATGATAAAAATAAATTTATTTTGTTGTTTTTATTATAAATTTAGATTTATTATCATAACTATTATTATTATTTTATAATATAAAAATATCAATATATTGTTTTTTAGTTACACGCAATGTTTTTATTTTTTATATAATATAGTAAAATAAATATTTTTATAAAATAATTTTTTCTTAGTATAGATTAAGAAAAAATATTTGCCCCAGCTACAATTAGCGTAAGCACCAGCTTAATTCTTTGATTGAAAAAGCTAAATTAAGTAAGATAAGGGATAACTTTGGTAAATGCGCCAAATCTAATGCCATAAGCTATTACACATTTCAACGATTTCACAGCCATACGTTTCTACAAAAACGTGGAATAATTTTAATAAAGTTCATTGTCTTCCACAATTATAACTTTCTAACATTAATATAATTCCACAACTTTAAGATAAAATAGAGAAATAAAAATGAATACACCTTCTTTCTAACCAAGATAAAATGATTAAAAATATAAATCATAAAAAATTTAATAATGTCCAATAAAAGCATTTTTGCACAAACCTTTGTAATGCTAATCGTTATACTTCTTCAGTTTATCAAAATGATAATCTAGAATAGCCGTAAAATGATGTGATCGTATATTTTTTGAGTTAATATGAAAAATTTATGGATATTCAAATCAGCTCATGCCCCTTTTCATCTTAGAAAAGATATCAATCACGAAAATTAGCATAGATATATATTTTGGAAAAAATTTAAATAACGTTGATATGGATAGATTATTTGCTAGCAAACAATCTTCTCTATTAAATCAGAGTGTTCACTACTGTGATATTTTAATCTCAATCACGACAATACTTCAATAACAGTTTAAAATATAGATTCACTATAAGCTTAAAATAAAAATTTTGGAATTGATCATACATACAATGAATGAACCATAAAATACAAAAGTAATCATAACACTAGAAAATGAAAAAGCTTATCACTCTTGTTCACTATTCCTTCCTCTCTCATTTTTTCTGTGTTATTTTTAAAGTCTTGTAAAAAATATGAATTACATGCAAAAAAATTAGCCCTTTGTAATCTCTACGCCATCAATCACATTAGTTTTATTAATGATAAGCAATAACATCTGTATAGCTCTAAGCTTAGAGAACAACACCAGATTAAAATATCATTTTTATTTATTGTAAAAGAGGATGTAAAACTCCATTTTTCTCTTATCATTGTTAAGAAAAATTGAAAAATGAGCTTATTAATATTAAAAAAATAGAAAATAATTTTTTACAAAATAATATCTTATTTAATTACTGTTTAAAATAACCCATTTAAAATAATATAAATATATTATGTTTATATTGTATGTGTTTAAATTGTATATTTCTAATTAAATAATAATATTTATAATAACACTAAAATATTACATAATAAATATCTTTCTATTAAATAAAATCATAACATAAAATAAGAAATTAACAATAAAATCAAGTATAATTCTCTTAGTTTACCAGTACAACAAATAAATATATTTAATTATGTTATTGAACTCAGTTGCATTACCATCGTTTTTGCCCGCTTTGCTTAGTGGATCCTTTTATTTCCAAGCAATTATTAACTGAATTTTGACTGCTCAGCATGCTGAAAAATCTCTATGTGATTGTTGTCTTGATAATTGCTATCATGTTGTTTGGCGAAGCTCTTAGCTTTCTATCGGGCAACTTAAAAGCTTTATTCTGTCAATTTTCTTATTGTTTAAGCAAAAACTCACCCACATAATAATAGCACCAACAAAATCCACACGAATAACCACATTCTACACATATAAAATTACTCATCTTTTACAATTTTTTAGCACTATAAACGCAACAAAAATAAATTTTGCTCATATCATAAAGCGGTACTAATATTGTACACCATCTTACCATGGCTTTTGTCATCAAGCTGCCATCTAAACTCAAACTAAAACTGATCTAAAACCAAGAAATTTAACTCTCTGATTTCTGTTGTAAATTCTTTGCTCAGAGCTATAGAAATACAACTGATTTTATGCATGAATATGTCTAATAAAAAATCCTCATGTGTAAATTTTACATGCCCTATACCACCAGCATAAATAACGATAATCTACGCTATAATAGAATTATTCACTCAATTTTTTTATTTTTATAATCATGATGACTTTTATATCATCCCCCTAATCCATTAAATTTAATAATTGTTTTCTTATAGATTATGAAAGTCATGACTATAGAAAGAAAAGTGCTCGACAGAAGATATCCAATATTCCATTCGCCTTTACCAAGTAACAGGGATACAGGAAAAGAAGCAGAAAAAGCCATGGGAAGCATAAACAAAAGCCATTTTACAATGCTTGAGGGATAAATTCCTATTGGTACAAATGAAAGTTCGTAAATCATTTCATGAAAATATTCAACAGGCATCTTACGGCTAATAATAAATGTCACAAAATTAAACGTCATGAAAAAACAAATATTGACGATAAAAACACAAAATATTGCAACAATAAAAGAGATCCATCTGAGCTTAAGATCATACATATCTGGTAATGATACGAACAAATAGGCACTAACATAAAGAACAAATAGCTTTATCAGATTAAGTGGTTTGCACCAACCAAACAACATCAACAACCAGATTGAAACAGGCTTTATCAAGTAGGGTTCAATTTTACCATCCGCTACTTTTTCAAAAAACGTTTCAATAGAATGAGTAAAAATATTCAAAAATATCCCAAGTAAAACAAAGACAACAAAGATAAAATGAATTTCATCTCTGCTATAGTTACCGATCTTTCCTGAAAAAGAAGATATTCTATCAATAAATATGAATTGAATAAAATAATAGCATAGAGAAAGAATAAACTCCCCAGCCAAATTCTTACCATAAACAATCTGTCGGCAGATATTTAGACTGATAAAATGAAGGATTATTTTCATCTCAACCGCCCGCTCCATAATACATCTTCATTCCTTTATTCCAAGCAATATGAATTAAGCATAAAAGACACAAAATATAAGCAAAACTTCCGAAAAAAAACTGCTGAAACAACGCTAAATTTTGCGTCGCGAAAAACTCGGCAGGAGCTGATATCATGAAACGATAAGGATTAAATTGCATGAGCGGAATAAGCCACACCGGCCAAAAAGATGGTGGTAAAAGAACACCCCCAAGAAGCGCTGAACTGAGAATACTGAAAGAGAGTAATATATTGTACTCAATCACCCAAAAACTTAATAAGGCAATCCCGAAAGAGAGTAAAAAACAAAGCAATTGTGATAGAATAACAACCAGAAAAAAGAACAGAAAAGAGATGACCAATCCCAGAATATTTTCATAGGATAAAACAAGCTTTGCAACAAAAAGAGCCAATAACGGAATGCAATATAATACACTCTCTCCTAAAAAAGTAAAAAGTATTTGTGTCATATAACTAAAGGGTTTTGTGAGATAGACTTCTAATTGACCTTCCCTAACATGATGAGAAAAAAACTTAATCACATTATAACCATTATTTAAACGTCCTAAGACTAAAGCAAAAGCATAATAATACATCATATCATGAAAGCTAAAGCCATTTATGGTGTTTCCCATATCAGAGAAAAGTGCATTCCATAATAGAAGTTGAATAATAAATGGCGAAAGTGTCCCAATGACAATATCAGTAAAAAACATGGCTCTATCACTTAGAATAGAGAGTAATCCATTCCTTGCATAAAAAAACATGCCAAAACAATAATTAAATAAATTCTTTAAATTTAACACGGAGCATCTCCTCAAATGAGGGAGTGGACACAGAAAACGTACAGTTGAATTTAGTTGTCATTTCCCGTATGAAATGCGAATAATCTCCACGAGGTAACGAAATTTCCAATGAACATTCTTCATTGTTCAGTTTTTTATTTTTTAAAGGAGCGGACAATTTTAACGAAAGTTCATCCATTCTCTTTACAACAGCATAAAGCGCCTGCAAGTGTTCACAAAAAAATGTCACTTTCACCAAAGAAGGAAGCATATTTTTAAATGCATCAATATCACCGTAAAAGTGTTTGTTTCCTTTATGCAAGAGAAGAATATCATCAACGTAACCATCAATATCCCCCATATCATGACTTGTGATGATGTATCCCATCCCTCGCTCTCTTTTAAGTTTTGTAAGTAGCTCCCTAATTTCATGCTTAGAAGTAATATCAAGACCAATAGTTGGTTCATCTAGGAACAATAATTTAGGTCTAAAAGATAAATTAAATGCCAATTCACTTTTGACTCTCTCACCCAAACTCAGCATTCGCACTGGCTTGTCCATGATATGCGCAATACCAAGCAACTCTGCAATCTCTTTAAGGTCGCGGATAAAAGAGGTTCGTTCAATACCATATAAGGGTTGCACCATATCCAAACTGTAACGTAGAGGTAAATCCCACCATAAACAACTCTTATGACCAAAGACCACACCCAACTGTCTAAACAGATCTTTCTTGGTTTTATACGGATTAAATCCCAAGACTTTAACACTTCCCTTATCAACGAATTGTATACCAGCAAGTATTTTAATCAGTGTTGATTTACCTGCCCCGTTAGCTCCGAGGATAGCAAGAGATTGTCCTGAAAAAAGGGTAAAACTGATATCTTTCAGCACGTGATAATTCGTATATACTGGCTTAAAGAGAGAAAGCACTCTGTTTTTGAAAGAAGTTCCTCTGTCCATGCTACGGTATATTTTTGAGACGTTATTAACGTCAATCAATAATGATCCCATCAGTCACTCCTCATTTCAACTTATCCCCTCTTGGAATATTCCCATAATCTTTGAATATCTATTTTTTCACTGGAAAAACGACCATGTTCTCCCCCCCTTCTAAAGAGCAATAAACGCCCCTAAAACTTTAATCTCCAATTTTGAGTACGGCATATTTCTTCAATCTGATGCATTCACTGAAATAAAGCATTAAAAATGCTAAAAGTTGTTTCTTCTTTTATGAAAGAAAATCTTTCGAACAAATTCAGATAAATAAAGTAAGTAGAAAAATAACTGAAAGAAAAACTTTGCTAATAAACTCTCATTGTGTGAACAAAGGTACAAATAGTAAATCTATCATAAGTATATCAAATCACATTGATAACAAAACAAACCTCCTTAACAACAGAATTTTTTTGAGAGTCCACTTTTCCTCAGCATTACTATAAAATGCCTCAATTATCTCCCATGAAAAATTAAAAAACGCCTTTACACATTTCAGCAAATATCCCTTCAGATTTTATCTCATTCATCTTCCTCAACAGACACGCCTCCCCAATATACGGCCCTACAGATAAATTCAAAGGAGCAGCTTCATCAACTCAGATTATTAACGATACACCTTATCTAGAGATAATAATACAATCAATATGGATAAAGAACTGTAGAAAGAAAATTTATGATATTTCAAAATTCATCACTCAAAAACACCATTTTCTCATAGCGATTATACTAAAGCTCTCTTCAAATGACGCCCTATCCATCTCATCAAATTTATAGACAAAATTTTTACCAATCAAAAAGGATAAATGAATCTTTTTTACTCTGTTTCAGCATCACTCTCATTAAAAGACAAAAGATTAAAACTTTGAACCATATGAGGTGGTAAAGGTGCAACAATGTCCAATACTCCTCCTGAAGGATGAGGAATACGAATACGACGTGCATGAAGGTGGAGACGATTTTGAATTCCTCCTGGTAATGTCCAATTACTATCAGAAAAAAAATATTTTGAATCGCCAATGATAGGATGATCCATATGGGCAGCATGCACACGAAGCTGATGTGTTCTCCCTGTATAGGGTTCCATTTCAAGCCACGAAAGAGCCCGCCCTCGCGTATCTAAAACGCGATAGTAGGAAACCGCATGATGTGAATCTGGCTCCCCATGTTCACAAACACGCATTTTATCACCTTGTGCAGTCATTTCCTTAACCATCCACGTTGAAATTTTGTCCTGCTTTTTTTTAGGAACGCCCCGAACCAACGCCCAATAAGTCTTTTTTGTTTCTCGCGCTCTAAAAGCGGCTGTTAAGGCCTGAGCAGCTCCCCTTGATCGCGCAACAATAAGCACACCCGACGTCTCACGATCAAGACGATGAACCAAACGCGGCTTTTCACCTTTTTTATTGCGCCATACCTCAAGCATACTGTCCATATGACGTGTTAAACCAGAGCCTCCTTGGACAGCCAATCCAGCAGGTTTGTTAAAAACAAATACTTTTGGATCTTCATAAAGCAGCATTTTTTTTAAAACGGTCCCATCATCCTGCCCACGAAGTGTTTTACCCGTTATTGGAAGATTTTCTTTGTCATTAATAGGGAGAGGTGGAATACGGACAGTCTGTCCCATACAAAGACGCGTATCGGCTTTAACACGTCCACCATCAACCCGTATCTGACCAGAACGCAACAGTTTTTGCAAAACTCCAAAACCAAGTCCTGGATAATGCACTTTAAACCAGCGATCTAAGCGCATTCCATCTTCATCTGCCTCAACTTTTTTTATTTCTACGCCTGCCATGAAAGTTCCCTTGCCTGATAATTTTATTGATCTATTTTTGCGCCTTTATAAGCACAGATATAAACACAAAAATTCATATTTTAATTGGCTTTATCACACCATATTACAGTTAGTATCCAAAATTGCCTTTTCTTAATGTCCAAATTTTATTAGCTAAAAATTAAGCGTTATAAAAAAATCAATACCTTTACGCTTAACAGCGAATGGAGATAATTAACAGTGTCCTTATTCAAAACCTATGCACGTGTTCTCACTTACCTAAACAGAGAAAAAAATGCATCCCTTTTAATCTGTACCGCTAATGTTATGTTAGCGATTATCACCATTGCAGAACCTATTTTATTTGGACGGGTTATCGATTCTATTACAGAAAAAACAGGTATCATCTCTACTCTTGCCATTTGGGTTTGTTTTGGACTTTCACATATTATCGCTTATGTCCTTGTTGCTCGCGGTGCAGACCGCTTAGCCCATAGACGTCGCTTAACGGTTTTAACAGAATCTTTCGAACGTATCATTGCCATGCCGTTAATTTGGCATCAACAACGCGGAACATCTAACGCACTCCATACACTTTTGCGCGCTATAGATTCCATGTCAACCATATGGCTTGATTTTATGCGACAACATCTCTCAACGCTTGTCGCCTTATTGGTTCTCATCCCCATAGCCTTTAATATGAATTGGCGCCTTTCAATAGTCTTGGTTGTGCTTGCCATCATCTATGTATTAATTGCACGTTTAGTGATGCGAAAAACAAAAGACGGACAAGCCGCTGTAGAATGCTATCATCATAACCTTTTTAAACATGTCAGTGATTCAATCTCTAATGTTTCCATTGTACAAAGTTATAACCGAATAAAAGAAGAAACTTTCATACTGCACCAACATACAAATGCTCTGCTTAAAGCACAAAATCCTGTTCTCAATTGGTGGGCGCTCGCCAGTGGCTTAAATCGAATGGCTTCAACGATTTCAATCGTTTGTGTTCTTCTCCTTGGAGCTTTTTTTGTTGCAAAAGGTCAACTACGAGTAGGTGACGTCGTTGCTTTTGTTGGATTTGCACAACTCATGATTAGCCGCCTAGACCAAATGAGCAATTTTATTCATTGTGCAATATCCTCACAAGCAAAACTGCAAGAGTTTTTTGAAATGGAAGACTCAACCTTTCATATCAACGAACCGCAGAATCTTCCCTCCCTCCAAAATGTTAAAGGCACCATACAATTTCATCACGTGACCTATAAATTTCCAAATTCTTCTCAAGGTGTTTTTGATATTTCTTTTGAGGTTAAAGCAGGACAAACTGTTGCGATTGTAGGACCAACAGGGGCTGGAAAAACAACGTTGATCAATTTGTTACAACGCGTATACGACCCTACCTTTGGGCATATCTCCATTGATGGAATAAATATATGCTCGATCAATCGCGAATCTTTACGCAAATCTCTAGCAACAGTATTTCAAGACTCAGGTCTTTTCAACCGTACTATTCATGACAATATTTCAATAGGAAAAGCGAGCGCAACGAATGAAGAACTTTATGAAGCAGCAAAAATAGCAGAAGCTCACGATTTTATTCTAAAAAAAGCTGATTATTATAACACAATGGTGGGCGAACGAGGATCTCAATTATCAGGTGGAGAAAAACAGCGACTAGCAATTGCACGCGCTGTTTTAAAAAATGCCCCTATTCTCATTCTAGATGAAGCAACAAGCGCTCTTGATGTTGAAACAGAAGCACGTGTCAAAAATGCCCTTGATTGCATAAGCCATAATCGCACCACTTTCATTATAGCACATCGCCTCTCAACAGTACGCAATGCTGATGTAGTACTCTTTCTAGAACATGGTCATTTAATTGAAAAAGGAAGCTTTCAAGAATTAATCGAGAGAGGCGGACGTTTTTCTCAATTCTTAAAAGCCAGTGGTTTAACAATCAAACCACCAGAAATAGAAGGAGAAAATGAAAACGTCATCCTCTTACATGAAGCCATAGCTTCATAAAATTGATACTCTTCACAAATCTCATGTAAGAAATACCTCTTCAATACACCAAAAATACTTTATTGATACAAATAAAAAGGTTACTAAGAATATCACAATCCATTTTTGACGCGAGATCTTTGAAAAAATATTAAAACCATTCCGCACTTTTTCTACTGTTGAAATTTTACTCGATTGGAACAAAATTATTGCCTATATCTTTGCATATTAATGAGTATACAATCGAATTTAAGGAAAATGCAAAGGTAAAAAAGCTTTCAATTTTACCATCTTCTTTTAACTCAGCTTTACAACTTTCAAAACTATCTAAAACAGTGTTTTTTTAATAATGGATATGACGTATTGCTTCACACTTTTGTTTATCATGTTTTTTGTAGAATCACCCCCTCGCCAAGAACAAAATGTCATTGTGTTGTACATTCATCACGTGCTTTTTTAAGAAATATTTCTCAATACTCCTAAGCCTATTTTTCACAACAATTCTTGTGAATGGTTTTGATTGATTCAATATACATAGATTTAAAATGAGAAAATCCTACGAATATTTGGAGCTCTTACTCAAGATATAAAAAATAAATTATCATTATAAATCAATATATTGAGTAAATAGCATCATAATAAATCAGACATTAATATACCTCTTTAAATTTATGCGATATTCCTTTTTATAAAATAGGATAGAGATGTTTCTTTAAAAAAATCTGTAAGAGCCACACAATGACTGCTCTTCTTCGTAAAAATATACTACAAAGCAAAGTGTAAAATGCTGCATAATCTTTCTTATTTTGAAAGGTAACTCCCGAAACTCTTGAAAAACATAAAATCAAATAAAACAGTGATGATAAAGATAAAAACTGTTTTTATCTTTACTGATTTTGTATAAGCCCCCATTACGCTATATCTGGATTTCAACAAGACATCGGACAGATACTCGTGATACTTATACACCAATCCAACATAAAAATGTAAAAAACACCAATGAGAAAAGATTTTGCTTTTTAAATTTTTTCAAGAAAATCTTTTAGTGCCGCAAATGCCTCACTAGCCTTGTTTCCCTCAGGACCACCAGCCTGCGCCATATCAGGACGACCACCACCACCTCGACCACCAAGCACAGCTGAAAGAATACGAACGAGATCAACAGCATTCAATTTATCCGTTAAATCATCCGTAACGCCAACAACAGCACTGCCTTTTCCATCCTCCGAAACACTAATAAAAGCAACGACTCCAGACTCAATTTGTTTTTTTCCAGAATCGACGAATGCCTTAAGATCCCGTGGTAAAATATTTTTGACAATGCGTCCGAGAAAAGAAAGCCCATTAATGATTGTAATATCATCTTGACTACTTTCTGTTATACCACCACTCAATACCATTTTTTTGCGTACATCATTCAACTCTTTTTCAAGTTTACGACGATCATCAAGCAAAATTCGCACCCGTTCTTCTAAACCAGAAGAAGAAGTTTTTAAAAGATCAGCGATCTCATGAATACGCTCATCTTGGCGACAAAGATAAAAACGTGCTTCTTGGCCAGTTAAGGCTTCAATACGACGCACTCCTGCCGAAACAGAACTTTCAGAAACAATATGGATCAAACCAATATCGCCTGTTCGCTCCACATGTGTGCCCCCACAAAGCTCTATTGACCAATGCTTTTTTAATCCCTCTTGGTGACACTGCTTCCCCATAGAAACAACGCGAACTTCATCACCATATTTTTCACCAAATAATGCCATGGCTCCTTTAGAAATGGCTTCATCCACATCCATGAGATGCGTTACGACCTTACTATTTTGCAAAACAATCTCATTGGCTAAATCTTCTATTTTTTTCAATTCTTCCAAAGAAACAGATTTTGGATGAGAAAAATCAAAACGTAACCGATCTGGCGATACAAGAGAGCCCTTTTGAGTAACATGGTCCCCCAATATTTGTCGTAAAGCCTCGTGTAATAAATGGGTAGCAGAATGATTTGCACGAATTTTTTTACGACGAATACCATCAACGGTTAATTCTACACAATCAGACCTCGATGCCTGACCAGATTTTACTTCTCCAATATGGATAAAAACACCATCACCCTTTTTCTGAGTATCATGCACCTCAAAAACAAAATCTTCACCAGAAATGATACCGCTATCACCAATTTGACCGCCAGATTCACCATAAAAAGGAGTCTGATTTACCACAAGAATGGCTTTTTGCCCCGAAGAAATATGATCAACAATTTTACCATCACACACAAGAGCTGTAAGAATGCCTTCAGCTTTTTCTGTTTCATAACCTAAAAATTCTGTAGCCCCTACCTTATCACGAACAGAAAACCAAATTGTCTCCGTTATAGCTTCACCAGAACCAGACCAATGAGCACGCGCTTCCTCTTTTTGGTGTTCCATCGCTTTATCAAAAGCATCAACATCAACAGATATTCCGCGACGCCGAAGCATATCTTGCGTCAAATCAAGCGGAAAACCATAGGTATCATAAAGCTTGAAAGCAACTTCACCATTTAAATGATCTCCCTCTTTAAGAAGACTACTCGCTTCATTTAACAAACCAAGTCCTCGTTCAAGTGTTTTACGAAAGCGTATTTCTTCTAACTTCAAAATTTCTGAAATCAAAGACTCAGCACGCACCAATTCAGGATAGGCTTGTCCCATTTCGCGAATTAAAGCAGGCAAAAGCCGCCACATTAAAGGCTCTTTAGCACCAAGAAGATGGGCATGACGCATAGCACGACGCATAATGCGACGTAAAACATATCCTCTTCCTTCGTTGGAAGGAAGAACACCATCAGCAATCAAAAATGCGCACGAGCGAAGATGATCAGCAATGACACGATGGCTGGCAATAAAATCACCCTTTGCCTCAATCCCTGTAATTTCTTCTGAAGCAGCAATTAATGCACGAAAAAGATCAATGTCATAATTATCATGAACACCCTGTAAAACAGCAGCAATACGCTCTAACCCCATGCCTGTATCAATAGAAGGATGAGGTAAATCAACACGTTCTTCCTTGGAAATCTGCTCATACTGCATAAAAACAAGATTCCAAATCTCAATAAAGCGATCCCCATCTTCATGAGCACTTCCAGGTGGCCCCCCCCAGATTTCATCACCATGATCATAAAAAATCTCTGAACAAGGACCGCAGGGTCCTGTATCTCCCATCGCCCAAAAATTATCAGCTGTCGCAATACGGACAATTTTTTCATCTGGAAGACCTGAAATTTTACGCCATAGTTCAGCAGCAACATCATCACTCTGATAAACTGTCACCAACAGTTTATCTTTTGGCAGACAAAATTCTTTTGTTAAAAGGTTCCATGACAAAAAAATGGCTTCTTCTTTGAAATAATCACCGAAAGAAAAATTACCCAGCATTTCAAAAAATGTATGATGGCGTGCCGTATAACCAACATTATCAAGATCATTATGCTTTCCACCCGCACGAACACATTTTTGTGCCGTTGTTGCCTGCTTATAAGGGGACTTTTCAAGTCCAGTAAAAACATTTTTAAACTGCACCATTCCTGCATTTGTAAACATAAGTGTAGGATCATTACGTGGAACAAGTGGGCTAGAAGAAAGAACTTTATGCCCATTACGATGAAAATAATCCAAAAATGTTGACCGAATGTTATTAACACTATTCATATCGACACCTGCTCAATACAGTACAAAACCATAAAAGAAAAATCCCCCTCATTAAATATCCTCTTTGCCACGCATGGAGTCAATTTAATCAAAGAATAGAATATTTGTTCAAAAAAATTGAGAAAAAATGACTGTATATTTAAAAACTCAAACAAATAAAAACAGAAAAAATCTTAAATGAAAAAAATTATAGATGAAAAAACGCTCCATCAAATGGCTTCATCGCTCTCTGTATTTTCTGAACCTGCATTTTCTAACAATTCAATGGCAATCAAACCAGCATTTTGGCGCAAAGCTGCTTCAATTTCTGTAGCAACTTCCGCATGTTCACGTAAAAACTGCTTTGCATTTTCACGCCCCTGTCCTAAACGCTGAGAATTATAAGAAAACCATGCACCAGATTTTTCCACAATACCAACCTTAACACCCAAATCAATCAATTCACCTACTTTAGAAATGCCTTCACCATAAATAATATCAAACTCAACCTGTTTGAACGGAGGTGCCAATTTATTTTTCACCACTTTAACACGCGTCTGATTACCAACGATTGCATCCCTATCTTTAATAGACCCAATGCGACGAATATCCAAACGAACAGAAGCATAAAACTTTAAAGCGTTTCCCCCTGTTGTTGTTTCAGGCGAACCAAACATCACCCCAATTTTCATGCGAATTTGATTAATAAAAACAACCATACAATTAGAGCGAAAAATCGCTGCTGTTAATTTTCGCAATGCTTTACTCATCAATCGCGCTTGCAATCCAGGCAAAGCATCCCCCATTTCACCATCGATTTCCGCACGCGGTGTTAAAGCTGCAACAGAATCCACAACAAGCACATCAACTGCACCAGAACGAACCAACGTCTCTGTAATTTCCAATGCCTGTTCACCAGTATCTGGTTGAGAAATGAACAAATTTTCTAAATCAACACCAAGCTTACGCGCATAAATAGGATCAAGTGCATGCTCTGCATCAATAAAAGCACAAATCCCACCACTTTTCTGTGCCTCAGCAATAGCATGGAGAGCCAATGTTGTTTTCCCAGAACTTTCTGGTCCATAAATCTCAACAATGCGCCCCTTGGGTAATCCACCAATCCCTAAAGCAATATCCAAGGATAATGACCCTGTTGGAACTGTTTCAATTTCAACAACCTGCTCTTTTTGCCCAAGACGCATAATCGAGCCTTTACCAAAAGAACGTTCAATTTGTGAGAGAGCAGCATCGAGAGCTTTTGTTTTATCCACGATTATATCCTTGACCGATTCATAAATAATCTAACACTTAAATTTTACACTGTACTTTTAATTTAACTAAAGTCTTGAGTTTAGATTTTCACAGACTATTTGCATTCCTATCCCCACCTTATGTCCATAACATATCATGAGCATCACAATAAAGAATTGGCATTGCTTATCTTATGACACAAAAAATAAATTCTAATAAAACAATACTTCCTAAGAGAGCAAGTTAACACATTTATATCTCTCTAGAAAAGGAACAATTTAAATTTCAACACAATGTTCTATAGCCCTTCTGTTTATCCCTTTGATTAAATACTTGAGAGACTAAAAATTCTCCCGCTATTGATCACACAAAAAACGCATCATCAATCAACCTCATACCCTATTGCATCGAAGAACAAAACGCCATTGTGTTGCATATTCATACACTTAATTTAAGAAATACCTCTCAAAACTTCCAAGCTCACTTCGTGACAACACCTATGAATGTGGTATACTGTAAGACTTTTTGACGCCACCATCTTTACACTATAGAAGGAGAAAGCTGGCACCATCACACTATTTATCATCCCCTAAGGTTGCCACAGCTCTCGGCATTTGAGACGATTCATAAAAGGAATTTTTAGTCCTTTCTTGTACGGTTTTTATCACACGCTAATCCTGCTTGTAACATGCAACAGAATAACCTGATTGCTTCAACAAATAACAGACTTGGGATGAGAGAAATTTACGGTATTTGAAACTTTCATTCAACTTACGAAACAGTCAATTATCATTATAAGTCAATATATTATTTAATAAAAACCAAAAAAAATAAAGCAGCTTAAAAGTTGAATGACATATTTAAATTTGAAAAAATATGCAATTTTGAAGATATCAAAAAAAATCTCTACAAGCAATGCAATAAATGTTTAAAATATAAACTAAATTTCTCATATAATAACATAAGAGATAAAAAATAAATCTGAGATTAATAAAAAACATATTTCAACTCAAATTTTATTTTGATCTTTACGTTTTTTGCGCAACTGTTGCCACCACTCAAGACGTTTCACAATTTCACGCTCAAAACCACGCTCAACTGGTTTATAATAACTCTGACGCCCAAGTTTTTCGGGAAAATATTCTTGTCCTGAAAAAGCGTCTGGTTCATCATGGTCATAACAATAACCACTTCCATACCCTTCTTCTTTCATAAATTTCGTAGGAGCATTAAGAATATGCTTAGGGGGTGGTAAAGAGCCATTTTTGCGCGCACAACGCAGTGCTGCTTTATACGCAAGATATGCTGCATTTGACTTTGGCGCAGTTGCAACATAAAGACATGCTTGCGCCAAAGCCAATTCTCCTTCTGGTGATCCTAAATAATCATAGGCATCTTTTGCTGCATTACAAATGATAAGAGCTTGAGGATCCGCCAAACCAACATCTTCAACAGCCATACGAACCAACCTTCGCCCAATATAGAGAGGATCTTCACCAGCATCCAACATACGTGCCAAATAATAAAGCGCAGCATCAGGATCAGATCCACGAACGGATTTATGCAACGCTGAAATGAGATTATAATGCCCATCTCGTCCTTTATCATAAATGGGCGCACGACGCTGAATAACTTTTTGCAAAGCAACAACATCAAGAACCTCTCCCAATGGTGCAATAGACCAAACTTCCTCTGCCAATGTTAATGCAACACGCGCATCACCATCAGACATCTCTATCAAAACGTCTCTGGCATCATTATCCAAGGGTAGACATGTTCCCTCAACTTCTTCAGCACGCCTCAAAAGCAGGTTCAAACTTTCATGATCATGAGAAAGAAATGTTAAAACACGTGCACGCGAAAGAAGGGCAGCATTCAGTTCAAAAGAAGGATTTTCGGTTGTTGCGCCTATAAGTACCACAGTACCCTCTTCCATCACAGAAAGAAAACTATCCTGCTGAGCACGATTAAACCGATGAATTTCATCAACAAAAAGAAGTGTCTTATCCCCAGATATAAAACGCCTCTGCGCAACTTCAAAAATCTTTTTAAGTTCAGAAACTCCGGTAAAAATAGCAGAAACCTGCTCAAACGCGAAATTTGTTTCAAGGGCTAACAAACGTGCAACAGTCGTTTTTCCCGTCCCTGGAGGTCCCCAAAAAATCATCGATCCAATTGAGCCAGTTGCCGCCATACGTGAAAGCAAACCATCCTCTCCAATCAAATGCTTTTGTCCCACAACATCATTGAGAGAACAAGGGCGCATTCTTTCTGCAAGTGGCTGACTTTTATTAACTTGAAAATCAAACGACGAAGTAAAAAAATCTTTCTTCAAAAAAAAACCTCAACGAATAAATTGGCGAATATACATACCATCACGTTCATATTCCAATTGCCACATATTTGAGCGACCTTGCATAAGAACCTTTTTCAATTGATGAACTGTTTGAATTTTATGGCCATTTACAACACGTAGAATATCTCCTGACTGAAAAATTCCAGCTGCATTGCTCATTTCCTCAAGATTGGTAATCACAACCCCTTTTGCAGATATAGGAAGATGAAAACGTCGACTATTTTGAGGTGTTAAATCTAACACCTCAGCACCAGCAAGAGGACTGTCACCCGTAATTTTTTCAGATTTTAAAAATGCAGTTTCTGATATCGATGAAACTGTTATTTGTGTTTTTAAAATTTTTCCACTTCGTAAATATTCCAAGGCAAGACTATGCTCAACGTCAGCTGTCATCAAACGATACCCAAGACTATCTGGACTGTCAACGCGTACCCCCTGCACACTCAAAATAACATCACCTACTTTCAATCCAGCTTTTTCAGCAGGACTATCTTTGATAACTTCAACAATCAGAGCACCATAGGGACGTTCTAAACCTAAACCACCAGCAATATCAGGTGTAACATTTTGAAAAGAAGCACCAATATAAGGCGGCACAAAATATTTTCCACCGCGTTTAACAGTATCAAGCATCACTTTTACAAGATTAACTGGAATAGCAAAACCAATCCCTACAGAACCACCCGAACGCGAATAAATAGCCGTATTAATTCCGATTAACTGACCTTTCATATCAATTAAAGCGCCACCAGAATTCCCTGGATTAATGGCTGCGTCTGTTTGAATAAAAAAGTCAAAATCAGAAATCCCAACACGTGTACGCGCTTGCGCTGAAACAATACCACTTGTAACTGTTTGACCAACACCAAAAGGATTACCAATAGCAAGAACAAGATCACCAACTTCAACAGCATCAGAATTTCCCAAAGAAAGAACTGGAAATTGAGCATCTTTTTCCTTAACTTCAAGAATTGCAATATCAGTCGCTTCATCTTTGAGCACGACCTTACTCTCAAACTCCCGCCCATCAGAAAAAGCCACTTTAATTTCGCTTGCATCTTTAATGACGTGGTAATTTGTAACGATCAAACCACGTGCATCAACAATCACCCCTGATCCTAATGACGATTGCTTACGAACAGGAAATTTATTTTGAAAACGACCAAAAAATTGCTCAAAAAATGGATCGCCTTCAAAAGGTGATCGTGCTCTAATTTGTCGAGCTGCATAAATATTTACAACAGATGGAACTGTCTTTTTAACTAAAGGAGCAAATGAAAGGGTGATTTCTGTTTGTGTTTGAGGGATATGAGCATATACATGATCAAATGATATCTGCATCATAATTGCAAAAAAAATCCGCACCCAAAAAGAATACCTCATAATCCACTCCTTTAAAATCAGCACATTCTGTTGAAGATTAATAGAATAAAAAAACGCATCCCCGCAAATTAAGGACCTCTATTAATATTTCATAATAGAGAATAAAAACAACCTATTTGAACAATAAATATTATAAAAATAAAATAATTCAATATTCTATAATTTTCTCTCTGCACCTATTTCTCAACTAAAACAAACTTAAAAATGCTCACAAAAAAACCGCCCAAGACAAGGCGGCCTTTAAAAATTCAACAGAATAAAAAAACTTTACGAAGAAGTTTCCTTTTCATTCTCAGAAGCCTCCATACGAATGCGATCCCCAGCCCCTTTCGCTTCGACATCACGATCAACAAATTCTATAACAGCCATGGGCGCATTATCACCGGTACGAAACCCCGCTTTCATAATACGTAAATACCCACCGTTGCGTGATGCATAACGTGGCGCAAGCGTATCAAATAATTTTGCAACTTTTCCTGCATCACGAAGTGCTGCAATTGCTTGCCGACGCGCATGCAAACCACCACGCTTACCAAGAGTAACGAGTTTTTCAACAATAGGACGAATTTCTTTAGCCTTTGGAAGCGTTGTCACAATCTGCTCATGCTCGATCAACGAAGTTGCCATATTTGCAAACATCGCTTTACGGTGACTGGCAGTACGGTTCAACTTGCGTCCTGACTTACTATGGCGCATAAGCCCTCTCCTTAAATTCTAATTCTAATATTGATCTTCATAACGTTTTGCAAGATCATCAATGTTTTCAGGCGGCCACGCAGGAATTTCCATCCCAAGATGTAAACCCATACACGCCAAAACTTCTTTAATCTCATTCAACGATTTGCGACCAAAGTTCGGTGTCCGAAGCATTTCAGATTCTGTTTTTTGAATCAGATCACCAATATAGACAATATTATCATTCTTAAGACAATTTGCCGAACGAACTGAAAGTTCTAATTCATCCACTTTTTTGAGAAGTGCAGGATTAAAAGAAAGCTCAGAATCAACCTCTTCAACAGGCTCCTTCTGTGGTTCTTCAAAGTTAATAAATAACGATAATTGATCCTGAAGAATGCGTGCTGCAAAAGCAACAGCATCCTCACCATTAACAGCACCGTTTGTTTCAATCGTGAGCGTTAATTTATCATAATCGAGAACTTGACCTTCACGTGTATTTTCTACTTTATAAGATACCCTACGGATCGGTGAATAAAGACTATCAATTGGAATAAGCCCTATACGCGCATCATCAGCACAATTACGATCAGATGGAACATACCCCTTTCCTGTGTTGACAACAAATTCCATGCGAATTTCAGCATCTTCATCAAGAGTACAAATAACATGATCTGGATTTAGAATTTCCATATCCCCAACTGTACTGATATCTCCCGCTTTCACGACACCAGGCCCCTCTTTATAAACAACGACACGTTTAGGCCCTTCTTCTTCCATACGAAGCGCAATTTCTTTTATATTCAGAATAATATCCGTAACATCCTCACGCACACCTGGAATCGATGAAAATTCATGCAAGACACCGTCAATCTGCACAGCAGTAATAGCAGCACCACGAAGCGAAGATAACAACACGCGACGAAGCGCATTTCCTAACGTTAAACCAAAACCACGCTCAAGAGGTTCAGCAATCACACTTATAATATTTGGATTATCATGTGCACATGACTCAACCTTATTGGGTTTAATAAGTTCCTGCCAGTTTTTCTGGATCATATTTTTATTCCCGTTCTTTAGTTCCGTTACCATTCAATCGTAACGACCAATGTGAACATCAGAGAAATCTCCGACAACAAAAAACAACACCCAATTAAACACGCCGCCTTTTCCGCGGACGACATCCATTATGAGGAATTGGTGTTACATCGCGAATAGAAGTAATGACAAAACCAACAGATTGCAATGCACGTAGAGCAGATTCACGCCCTGATCCAGGTCCACAAACTTCAACTTCCAAAGAACGCATACCATGCTCTTGCGCTTTTCTTGCACAATCCTCCGCAGCAACTTGAGCAGCAAAAGGTGTCGATTTACGCGCACCTTTAAACCCCTGAGCTCCCGCAGATGACCAAGCAATTGCATTACCCTGAGCATCAGTAATAGTAATCATTGTATTATTAAATGTTGAATTAATATGCACAACACCCGATGAAATATTTTTACGTTCGCGACGACGAACACGTGTGGCTTCCTTGGCCATAATTTCCCTTTCAACGATCTCATCACTGCCGTAACATCAGCAGCTCCACCTTTTTTCCTTGCCAAACAAATCAAACAAGAAAAAGAATATATAAAAACCTTCCACAAAGGCCCTTATTTCTTCTTACCGGCAATTGCCTTAGCAGGCCCCTTACGCGTACGAGCATTCGTATGCGTACGCTGTCCTCGGACAGGCAAAGATCGACGATGCCGCAATCCACGATAACAACCAAGGTCCATCAAACGCTTAACATTCATAGCCACTTCACGACGAAGATCACCTTCAACTTGATAGCCCTGATCTATCGCCTCACGAATCTGCAGCACCTCAGCATCTGAAAGCTCATGCACACGACGCCCCAAAGGAATGCCAACTCTTTCAATAATTTCTTGAGCAAATTTTGGTCCAATCCCGTGGATATATTGAAGCGCAATAATTACACGCTTATTTGTCGGGATATTGACGCCAGCGATACGAGCCACGCCTACTCTCCTTAGTTATGTTGACAAATTTTTATAAAATACCTGATATACCTTACAGAAAAAAATAGACTCAGAAAAAAATTCTTCCGAATCCTATTATTTCACTAAAATAAATTAGATTCACTTTTGATAGATTTCATCTCAAAAGTCAACTCTTTTCATTTATTTCTAAAAAAAATCTCATGAAAGAAACCCTCTAATCATACGTGTCACTTCAGCAACACCAATCATTCCATCAATAACCTTCAACATTCCCCTCTCTGAATAAAATTTTGATAAGGGAGCTGTTTTTTCACGATATTCTACTAATCTTTTTGCAAAAGCAACAGGATTGTCATCTAAACGAACCTGTCCACCAACCGCTATTGTTTCCTCAACGCGCTTCTTCATACGTTCAATCAACACGTCTTCATCAACACACAACTCAACAACAGCATTAAGCTGCATATTTTTTGAATCGAGTATCTGTTGCAACGCTTCTGCTTGCCCCACAGTTCGCGGATATCCATCCAAAACAAAACCGTTTACACAATCAGCTCCATCAATCCGATCTGATACGATTTGATTAACAATACTATCAGGAACCAAAGCACCAGAACTTATAATAGCTTTAGCTTTTTTACCAGTATCCGTTTCTTTGGCAATCACCTCACGCAACATATCCCCTGTTGATAAATGAGGAATGTTGTATTCCTCAGTCAACATTTTTGCTTGTGTTCCTTTCCCCGCTCCAGGAGGACCTAAAAGAATAACCCTCATCGATTCCTTCTACCTCCACGAAGTTTTGATTTTTTTATCAACCCTTCATATTGGTGAGCAACAAGGTATCCCTGAATTTGAGCAACTGTATCAAGTGTGACAGTAACAACAATCAACAAGGACGTCCCCCCAAGATAAAAAGGTACCTGTAATGCAGATATCATAAATTCAGGCAACAAACAAACCAAGATGATATAAAGTGCCCCCACAACAGTAATACGTGTCAAAACGTAATCAATATATTGGGCTGTGCGTTCACCTGGACGAATCCCTGGAATAAAACCAGAATGTTTTTTCAACTGATCTGCAGTATCACTTGGATTAAACACTATCGCCGTATAAAAAAAGCAGAAAAACGCCATTAAAAATGCATAAACGATCATATAAAGTGGCTGTCCATGACCAAGAGAATAAGAAATAGCCTGAACCCATTGTGGCATTTTATCAGAAAAATTATTAATAGTAGCTGGTAATAACAATAAAGATGAAGCAAAAATAGGTGGAATAACACCAGCAGTATTCAACTTTAAAGGAAGATGCGACATATCGCCTTGAAACATTTGATTACCAACCTGACGCTTCGGGTACTGAATAAGAATTCGCCGTTGCGCACGCTCTATAAAAACAATAAGTCCGATAACCAAAATAGCAATAAGGACGATCCCTATTAAAAGAAAAGTTGATAAATCAGCTTGGCTATGAGCTGTTAAAAGCTGAGCAAAAGTAGAAGGAAAGTTAGCTACAATTCCTGTAAAAATGATGAGAGAAACCCCATTACCAACACCGCGTGACGTAATTTGCTCGCCAAGCCACATGAGAAACATTGTCCCACCAACAAGTGTAATAACAGAAGAGATACGAAACATCAGACCTGGTTCTAAAACAATTTGAAGCCCTGTCCCTATACCGCTTTCAAGCGCAACCGCGATACCGAAAGCTTGTAGAATTGCCAATACAACTGTTACATAACGCGTATACTGATTAATAACCTTACGACCTAATTCCCCTTCTTTTTTAAGAGTCTCCAAAGAAGGAATAATAGATGTTAACAACTGTACAATAATAGATGCTGAGATATAAGGCATGATACCCAGCGCAAAAATCGCCATACGCCCAACAGCACCTCCTGCAAACATATTAAAGAGTCCTAATACACCTGATGCATGATGTTCAAAGGTCTGCCGTAAAGCATCAATATTAATACCTGGAAGAGAGATATAAGTGCCAAAACGATAGACAAGAAGTGCCGCCAGAGTAAACCAGATGCGTTTCTTTAATTCAGTTGCACGCGAAAAGGTACCGAAGTTGATATTGGAAGCAAATTGCTCTGCTGCTGATGCCATAAAACGTCTCCACTTCACACTCCAGTTCTTTAAATCACAGAAGTATAACCCTAAAACTCATATCTTTATACAAGAATAAATGCGGAACTTAAAAAATTCCACACAAAACATTTTGCAGAATATATATAACCCTTCTTCAGATCTCTACTCATATCAAAAAAGTTATTGAACAACATCAGGAAAAATAATCTGACCACCCACTTTTTCAACTTTAACACGAGTAGCTTCTGAAGCTCCAGAAACATGAAAGATAATCTTAGCTTTCAAATCACCATCAGAAAGAAGACGAATCCCGTCCTTTTTACGACGAATAATACCAGCCTCTTTCAAAGCAATCATATCAACAGGCTTTTCAATATCCAATTTTCCTGCATCAACGGCTGACTGAATACGTCCCAAAGAAACTTCATTATAGGTTTTGGCGAAGAAATTCTTAAATCCACGTTTCGGTAAACGACGATAGATAGGCATTTGCCCACCTTCAAAACCATTAAGGGAAACACCAGAACGTGACCTTTGTCCTTTGACACCGCGACCACCAGTCTTACCAATACCCGAGCCAATACCTCGCCCAACACGCTTACGATTTTTTGTTGCGCCTTCGCAATCACGCAGTTCATTGAGTTTCATATCTAATACTCCTGCAACCCTTAATCTTCATCTATAACGCGAACAAGATGCCGAACCTGAGCAATCATACCCCGTACACAAAGTGTATCTTCTAAAACACGCCGCCGACGCATCTTATTTAATCCAAGCCCTTTTAAGGTTGCACGCTGAATCTGTGATTTTCGAATAGGGCTTCCAATTTGCTCTACCATCACAGTTTTACCACTCTGAGATTTTTTTTGAACCATTTCCTAATTCCTTTTCTGATAATCTCAGAAACTACCCTTCTACATCAACTAAATGGCGACGACGCGCCTGCAAAGTTGAGTATTTTATACCACGCTGAGCAGCAATATCTCGAGGATGCATTTGATGTTTCAATGCATCAAATGTTGCACGAACCATGTTATAAGGGTTCGAAGATCCTAATGATTTTGCAACAACATCCTGCATACCAAGAGCTTCAAAAATAGCCCGCATCGGCCCTCCAGCAATAATCCCAGTACCCGCAGAAGCTGAACGCAATAAAACACGCCCCGCTCCGTGACGACCTTCAAGATCATGATGCAATGTGCGTCCAGACCGAAGCGGAACATAAATCATCCCACGCTTTGCAGATTCCGTTGCTTTACGAACAGCTTCCGGAACTTCACGAGCTTTACCATGACCAAAACCCACACGCCCTTTTTGATCTCCAACAACAACAAGAGCGGCAAAACCAAAACGCCGACCACCCTTTACAACTTTAGCAACACGATTTATATGAACAAGCCTATCGACAAATTCATTATCGCGTTCTTCTCTCTCACCACGTTCTTTTTGTGCCATTCCTCATTCCTTTTTCTTTTCCGGAAGCACGATAATAAAGCTCCTCATCAAACCAGAAGAACCTAAACGAAACACTCTAAACTCTCCTTACACATTCATAAAGAGGAAAATTTAGAAATTCAAACCACCTTCACGAGCAGCTTCAGCCAAAGCCTTGACACGACCATGGTACACATAGGCTCCACGATCAAAAACCACGTCACTTACACCAACTTGCTTCGCACGTTCAGCAATTAACTTACCAATAGCGAAAGCGGCTTCTTTATTAGCACCACTCTTTAACGATTTTTTCAAATCACCTTCAAGAGTAGAGGCTGAAACAAGTGTACATCCCCGCAAGTCATCGATAACTTGAGCATAAATGTTCTGATTTGAACGATAAACACTAAGCCGAGGACGATCATGAGAAACCATTTTAATTCTACGACGAACACGCCTCGCACGACGTTGGATAATGTCCTTAGATGAAACCATAATACAAAATCCTTATTTCTTTTTACCTTCTTTACGGAAGATACGTTCATCTGCATGCTTAACACCTTTACCTTTATAAGGCTCAGGCCTACGATACTCACGAATCTCCGCTGCAACTTGTCCAACTTGCTGTTTATCAATTCCAGAAACAACAATTTCCGTTGGCTTAGGAACAGTCACAGTCACACCCGACGGAACTTTATAAACCACATCATGTGAGAAGCCCAGAGATAGTTGGACATCCTTACCCTGCAAAGCAGCACGATAACCAACCCCATTAATCTCCAATCTCTTTTCAAAACCATCTTTCACACCACAAAAAATGTTCTCAATCATTGAGCGCGACATACCCCATTTAGAACGCGCATCTTTTGACTGATCCCGCGGCATAACTGATATGATATTCTCCTCAAGTTTGATCAAGACTTCATCATTGACGACGTAACTCAGCTCACCTTTTGGACCTTTTGCCTTAACCAGCTGACCTTCAACAGTAGCAGTAACTCCAGAAGGAATTGAAATGGGTTTCTTTCCAATACGAGACATTGTTCTAACCTACTTTTTCTTCCGTTTTCTTGACATAACTTAGAAAACACGACAAAGGAGTTCTCCACCAACATTCTGTTCACGCGCTTCATGATCCGCCATAACGCCTTTAGGAGTCGATAAAATCGAAATACCTAAACCATTTGCCACCTGCGGAAGCGACTTAGCGGAAACATACACACGACGACCTGGCTTTGACACACGTGAAATCTCACGAATAGCAGCCAACCCTTCAAAATACTTCAACTCGATTTCAATTTCAGCTTTTCCATCACCTAAATCAACGCGATTATATCCCCGAATATAACCTTCTGACTGCAAAACATCAAGAACGTGTGCACGAAGCTTCGAAGCCGGAGTAACCACTTTGCCTTTTTTACGACCAAGTGCATTACGAATACGTGTTAACATATCACCAAGAGGATCTGACATAGACATTGAATAATCTCCTCTTACCAACTAGACTTTACAATACCAGGGATATGGCCCACAGAGCCAAGTTCACGCAATGCAATTCGCGACATTTTTAACTTACGGTAATAAGCCCGTGGACGACCTGAAACCTCACAGCGATTACGAACACGAACTTTTGCAGAATTACGTGGCAATTCTGCTAATTGAACGGAAGCTTTAAAGCGTTCTTCAAGAGAAACCTTCTGATCCATCACTATTGCTTTCAAACGTGCACGACGTGCAGCATAACGCTTCACCATCACCTCACGACGTTTATTTTTTTCAACGGCACTTACTTTGGCCATAATTTCACCTCGCTACGTTTGCCGTTACGAACGAAAAGGAAAATTAAAAGCACGCAATAGTTCACGAGCTTCATCATCCGTTTTTGCTGTCGTACAAACGATAATATCCATGCCCCAAATTTGATCAACTTTATCATAGTTAATCTCTGGAAACACAATGTGTTCTTTAATACCCATAGCAAAATTGCCACGACCATCAAAGCTTTTTGGATTTAAACCACGAAAGTCACGAACCCGCGGAAGAGCAATCGTAACAAGACGATCTAAAAACTCAAACATACGATCTTTACGCAATGTAACTTTAGCCCCAAGAGGCATTCCTTCACGAACCTTAAAGGTTGCAATAGAATTACGTGCACGCGTAATAACGGCCTTCTGTCCTGTTATAAGTCCTAAATCCTCAGCAGCAAGGGAAGGCTTTTTCGAATCAGCAGTCGCTTCACCTATCCCCATATTTATCACAATTTTATCAATCCGCGGAATTTGCATCGCATTTTTGTAATTAAACTTTTCTTGAAGTGTTTTACGGATCACTTCAAAATAATGCGCTTTCATACGCGGTATTTGTCTTTCCTCAGCCATTAATCAACTCTCCCGAACGCTTGGCAAAACGCACTTTATTACCATCTGCATTCATACGAAAACCTACACGTGTAGGCTTACCATCTTTAGGATCAGCAATCGCCAAATTAGACAGATGAATTGGAGCTTCCTTAGAAATAATTCCAGCTTCTTGCTTCTGCGTTTGACGTTGATGACGTTTAATCATATTAACCCCACGAACAAAAGCCTTATTATCTTTCGGATTAACCTTAATTACTTCACCACTACATCCTTTATCCTTACCGGATAAAACAACAACTTTATCACCTTTTCGAATCTTCTGCATAACATCTACTCCTTACAGCACTTCAGGAGCGAGAGAGATGATCTTCATATGATTCCTACCACGCAATTCACGAGGAACAGGTCCAAAAATACGCGTACCGATCGGCTCTTTTTTATTATCCACTAAAACCGCAGCATTACTATCAAAACGAATGACACTACCATCTGCGCGACGAATATCCTTAGCAGTACGAACCACAACAGCTTTCATAACATCACCTTTTTTAACACGGCCACGAGGAATTGCATCCTTAACCGAAACAACAATAATGTCACCGACCGAAGCATATTTTCGCTTTGAACCGCCTAACACTTTGATGCACATGACACGACGCGCTCCAGAATTATCAGCAACGTCGAGGTTTGTTTGCATCTGAATCATGACTGGCCACCTTCTCTTAACACATATATCCGATTGTATCTTTTACACACTCGGATTTGCCTGCCAAATAACGATAAAGTTATCGCCTTCAAATTTATCAATGATAACCACACTGTTAAATTCTAAAACAATAAGCTTAACTCATTACGCTACATTGTCTTTTACAACAATCCAACACTTATCTTTCGAAATTGGTCTAGATTCTTGAATAGAAACTTGATCCCCAATCTTGAATTGGTTGTTTTCGTCATGCGCTTTATAATTTTTAGACTGCCGAACAGTCTTCTTAAGAAGCGGATGAGAATAACGGCGTTCAACTTTGACAACAACAGTCTTATCACTTTTGTCGCTAATAACAACACCCTGCAAAACGCGTTTAGGCATCTCTTATTTCCTTAAACCTTACTTTCACTTATCTTTTGACGAAGAAAAGTTTTAATACGCGCAATATCACGACGAACTTGTCTAACGCGCGCAGTCTTTTCTAATTGACCTGTTGCTTTTTGAAAACGCAAATTAAATTGCTCTTTCTTTAACTTAGCCAATTCATCTTTCATTTGGTCGAGCGTTTGCGCCCGTAATTCTGTGGCTCTCATCGCTTAACCTCATTATTCAGCAATACGCTGGATGAAACGCGTTTTTATAGGCAACTTTGCAGCACCCAATCTTAGTGCTTCACGTGCAACATCCTCCGGAACGCCATCAAGCTCAAACATGACGCGCCCAGGAGCAACACGTGCAGCCCAATAATCAACACTTCCCTTACCTTTACCCATACGAACTTCAGTCGGTTTAGATGTAACCGGAAGATCTGGAAAAATGCGAATCCACACACGACCAGAACGCTTCATATAACGTGTAATCGCACGACGCGCCGCTTCAATTTGACGAGCAGTAACCCGCTCTGGCTCAACAGCCTTCAAACCGTAGGCACCGAAATTCAAATCCGTACCACCCTTCGAAAAACCGTGAATACGGCCTTTGAACTGTTTACGGAACTTTGTGCGCTTTGGCTGCAACATTGTTCTCTACTCCAAAATTTAGTTCAATCTCAAAAACTAAGCATTTTCGCGACGACGATTCGATGAAGAACCAGATTGATCAACTTCCGTAGCACGACGTTCTGAAGCCATCGGATCATGCTCAAGAATCTCACCCTTAAAGACCCAAACTTTAATACCACAAATACCATAAGCGGTCTTAGCTTCTGCTGTACCGTAATCAACATCAGAACGCAAGGTATGAAGTGGAACACGACCTTCACGATACCATTCCATACGAGCAATTTCAGCACCACCAAGACGGCCAGAACAATTGATACGAATACCTTCCGCACCAAGACGCATAGCAGACTGAACAGCACGCTTCATTGCACGACGAAAAGCAACACGACGCTCTAACTGTTGAGCAATTGATTGCGCAATAATTGTCGCATCAATCTCCGGTTTACGAATCTCCACAATATTCAATGAAGTTTCAGCATCCGTCATTTCTGAGAGTTTATGACGAAGCTTTTCGATATCAGCACCTTTTTTACCAATAATCAAACCAGGACGTGCAGAATGAATCGTAATACGACACTTTTTATGAGGACGCTCAATAACGACCTTAGAAATAGCCGCCTGTTTAAGCTCCTCAAGCACATACGAACGAATTTTCAAATCTTCATGAAGAAGACGTCCATATTCACCACTATCAGCATACCAACGAGAGTCCCAAGTCCGATTAACACCAAGACGAAGTCCTATTGGATTGATCTTCTGACCCATTACGCGGCCTCCACTTTTTCGGTAACTTCACGAACAATAACAGTAAGATGCGAAAATGGACGTTCAATTCTACTCGCACGCCCTCGACCACGAACATGAAAGCGCTTCATCACTATCGACTTACCAACATAAGCTTCCGCCACAACAAGCGAATCAATATCAAGATCGTGGTTATTCTCTGCATTTGCAATTGCTGATTCAAGCGTTTTTTTCACAGTAGCAGCAATACGCTTGCGTGAAAACATCAAATCAGCGAGTGCGACATTAACTCTTTTACCACGAATCATTGCAGCAACTAAATTAAGTTTCCGCGGACTAACACGAATTGTCCGTGTGACAGCTCTTGCTTCATTATCTTTAAGTTGGCGCGAAACTTTAGCTTTTCCCATTCCTACTTCCTCTTTGCTTTTTTATCGGCACCATGACCATAATAAGTCCGGGTAGGAGCGAACTCACCAAACTTATGCCCAACCATCTCTTCAGAAACAGAAACAGGAATGTGCTTATTACCGTTGTAAACACCAAAAGTTAAACCAACAAATTGCGGCAAAATAGTAGAGCGACGACTCCATATTTTTATAACTTCATTGCGCCCACTTGCACGTACCTTCTCTGCTTTACCAAGAAGATAGCCGTCAACAAACGGACCTTTCCAAACTGAACGAACCACTTCAGACTACCTTTCTCATTTCTTGCGTTGATGACGCGTACGCATAATAAATTTATCAGTGGCTTTATTAGAGCGCGTACGCTTACCTTTCGTAGGTTTACCCCAAGGAGATACTGGATGGCGCCCCCCTGATGTACGACCTTCACCGCCACCGTGTGGATGATCAACGGGGTTCATAGCAACACCGCGAACATGTGGACGCTTACCACGCCAACGTGACCGACCTGCTTTACCATCATTAATATTCCCATGATCAGGATTTGAAACAGCGCCAACAGTTGCAAAACAGCTACTGGGAACCAAACGCTGTTCACCAGAATTTAAACGAAGAATAGCCATACCATGATCTCGTCCAACCAACTGCGCATAAGCACCTGCTGAACGTGCAATCTGTCCGCCTTTTCCTGGCTTCATCTCAACATTATGAATAATTGTACCTACAGGCATACTAGCAAGAGGCATAGCATTACCCGGCTTAACATCTACATTTAAACCAGCCATAACAGAATCACCAACACCAAGACGCTGTGGTGCAAGAATATAACTCAATTGCCCATCCTCATAACGGATTAAAGCAATAAAAGCGGTACGATTAGGATCATACTCTAAACGCTCAACCTTTGCTGAAACATCACGTTTAAGACGCTTAAAGTCGACAAACCGATAACTACGTTTATGTCCACCACCCTGAAAACGAGCAGTAACACGACCGCGATTATTACGCCCACCCTTTGAAGACAAACCTTCAGTTAACATCTTTACAGGTTTTCCCTTATAAAGGCAAGAACGTTCCACAATAACAAGCTGACGCTGCCCAGGTGTCGTTGGATTAAACTGCTTAAGTGCCATTATTCCTATCTCCGAGCCTCTTAAAGACCTGTCGAAACGTCGATAGTCTGACCACTGGCCAGAGTTACGATCGCTTTTTTGACATCACTCTGCCGACCAACTATACCTTTGAAACGCTTCACTTTACCCTTACGGACTATCGTGTTAACTGCTTTAACTTTTACGCTAAAAAGCGCTTCAACAGCAGCCTTAATCTCAGGCTTCGTCGCTTTCGGCGCGACATTAAAAGCAACTTGATTGTATTCAGAAATCATAGTCGCCTTTTCAGTAATAACTGGACTAATAATTATATCATAATGGCGAAGATCTGTCATTTAAAACGCTCCTCAAGAGCCTCAACAGCTGCTTTTGATAAAACAAGTTTGCTGCGACGCAAAATATCATAAACATTAATTCCCTGAATAGGCAAAATGTCAATATTAGGGATATTAGAGGCTGCACGAAAAAAGTTAATATCAATCTCCTTACCACCAATCAAGAGAGCGTTATTAAATCCAAGCTTAGAAAAATGAGAAACAAGCATTTTCGTTTTAGCATCCTTAACAGTCAACTCATCCACAATAATTAAATCTTTTGCTTTTAATTTCGCAGATAACGCAAAACGCAATCCAAGAGCACGAATTTTTTTAGGAAGATCATGCGCATGGCTACGAACCACTGGTCCATGTGCCTTACCCCCACCTCTAAACTGCGGTGCACGTGCAGATGAATGTCGAGCACGCCCAGTTCCTTTCTGTTTAAACATTTTTGCCCCTGTTCGCGACACATCAGAACGACCTTGGGATTGATGACTTCCCTGCTGACGACGTGCAAGCTGCCAACGAACAACGCGTTGCAAAATATCCTCACGCGGAACAAGATCAAAAATAGCTTCAGAAACCTTTAATTTGCCAGCTTCATTACCATCAAGAGTTTTAATTACAAGATCCATTATTAGGCTCCCTCAACTTCAGAGGTTTCCGTCACCGGAGTAACCATTTCCGCTTTCTCCTTCACAAGACGGCGAATACCAGCAGGCTTTGGAGCATTATCAGGAAGACGCTTCTTCACAGCATCCCGTATCAAAATCCAAGAACCTTTAGAACCAGAAACAGCACCACGCACTAAAATTAAACCACGCTCACTATCAGTGGAAACAACTTCAATATTCTGTGTTGTTACACGCACTTGCCCCATATGGCCAGCCATTTTTTTGCCTTTAAAAACTTTACCAGGATCTTGGCACTGCCCTGTAGAACCATGAGCACGATGTGTGATCGAATTACCATGAGAAGCACGATGTCCACCAAAGTTATGTCGCTTCATAACACCAGCAAACCCCTTACCAATACTGGTACCAGTCACATCAACTCTTTGTCCTGGAACAAAATGTTCCACTGTAATCTCAGTACCAACATCAAGAAGATTGTCGGGACTCACACGAAACTCTGCTATTTTGGCTTTAGGCTCAACAGAAGCCTTAGCAAAATGTCCACGAAGAGCTTGTGAAGTATTCTTAACCTTAGCAAAGCCTACACCTAATTGAACAGCAGTATAACCATTCTTTTCAACTGTACGCTGAGCAACGACTTGACAATTCTCCAAACGAAGTACCGTCACCGGCACATGCTCACCAGCATCATTATAAATACGGGTCATGCCCAGCTTCTGTGCTATTACACCTGAACGCATCGGGTCTGTTCCTTCTGTCCTCAAACCTCAGAGCTTAATTTCTACATCCACACCAGCAGAAAGATCGAGCTTCATAAGCGCATCCACTGTTTGCGGCGTTGGATCAACAATATCAAGAAGACGCTTATGTGTTCGCATCTCAAACTGCTCACGACTTTTCTTATCGATATGCGGTCCACGATTGACCGTAAACTTCTCAATCCGCGTAGGAAGCGGAATGGGACCACGGACATTTGCACCGGTACGTTTAGCAGTCGATACGATCTCACGCGTCGACGTATCAAGAATTCTATGATCAAACGCTTTCAAGCGAATGCGAATATTCTGACTGTTCATGCTCTTTATTTCCCTGTTATACAAAGTGCCTTCAATAATCAAAGCACTCAACAAGCATTATTTATTCAATGATCTTAGAGACGATACCGGCACCAACAGTACGACCACCTTCACGAATAGCAAAAC